>NZ_JBHZAV010000307.1:0-7089 GCF_042754445.1 Embleya sp. NPDC059213 | reverse complement strand
CCTCGGCCTGTTCCTGTGCTGCTCCGCGGCGAACGCCCTGATCGCGGCGCTGCCGACGACGGATTGAGCGGGACGGGCGCGGGCGAGCCCGGGCTCAGGCGGGGGCGGGGTGGAAGGGGCCGGCGCCGAGGAGTTCGAGGCCCAGTGGGGTCAGGGCGTGCAGGACCGCACCGCCCTGCCGGGTGGTGGTGATCAGCCGGGCGTTGCGCAGTACGGTCGCGTGTTGGCTCGCGGAGGCCGGCGACATGTTCAGCCGACGGGCCAACTCCGTGGTGCTGCACCCGTCGTTGATCACCGTCAGCGCGGCGGCCCGGGTCTGCCCCAGCAGCGCGCCCAGTGCCCGGTCGCCGCCCGGGTCGGGTTCCCACAGCGCGACGCCGTCCCGGAGCTCGCGCACCGTGGGCACGGCGAGCAAAAACGGCGCGGTGTCGTCCTCGACGTCGTGGACCAACATCGCCTGCCGCCACAGGAACACGGTCGGTGCGATCAGCAGACCTCGACCGCCCAGCCGGATGTCGTCGTCCCTGGGGTAGTCCACCTCCAGGATCGGCGGCTTCCACCGGACGAGCGGCACACACAACTCGGCCAGCAGGCGCTCGACACCACCTTCGAGCAGGGTGCGCGCATACCCGGCGCGCACGGACTCCAGATGGGACCGGATCCGGGGGCCGAACGGTGCGAGTGTCACGTCGTGCCACGCGCGCAGGGCTTCGGCGAACTCGCGGCGCGGTTCCCGGCCGCCGTCCAGGAAGTCGCGGACCCAGGTCGTGTGGGCGGGGTCGAAGGTCAGGTTCGCCATTTCCTTGCGCAGCCGCCGGGTGGGCACCGCGAGCAGGTTCTCGATGCCCTCGTCGAGCGAGAACGAGTCCCCCACCAGCGTGCGCAGGTCGATCCCGGGGCCGCGTACCGTCATCAGCGCGGTGAGCGGACCCGTCGTCGCCTCCGGCCGGCCGGCCACCGCGGTGCGCCAAGCCCGGAAGGGCAGTGGTCTGCGCCGCCCGTGTAACAGTTCCAGGCTGTGATACGTCTCGGCCGCCGCACCGAGGGTCGTGGCGAGCCGGGTCCGGACCAGGTCCTCCGCGGTGAAGTGGATGCGCAGCACCGATGTACCCCCATGCCCGTGTTCGTCGTGTTCGTCGTGTTCGCGATGCCCCCGTGGCGCCTCCCGGCCGGCGCGGAGCAGGGGAGGACGACGACAGTGTGCGTCCTCGAACGTCCCCGGACCAGCAGGTTTCGGCTCAGGCTGAAAGGCGTTTTCAGACACCGTCCGGTCCGTCAGGCTTGCCGGTGACGGGGGTGACCCCGGGTGGTGCGCTTGCCGAGGGCCGAGGATCCGACACGGGGCGGAGGCCGCGGCCGTGCAGGGCGTCGTCGGGCCCGGACCCGACCCGGGCGGGGACCGAACGGGGATCGGTCCCCGCCCGGCAACCGCCGGCAGCGGGCCGCCGCGCCGTCGAGTTCGATCCGGGGTCGACGGTACGGCCCGCGGGCCGGGTCGGGCCAAGGCGTGAACGCCGGTCGGGAGCCGGGGCGAAGGCGGCTCCGCCGGTGTCAGGAGCCCAGGTAGCGCAGGATGGCCAGGACCCGGCGGCTGTATCCGGATCCGGACGGGTGGGCCACGTCGAGTCGGTCGAAGATCGCGTTGACGTGCTTTTCCACCGCGCTCTGCGACACGTGCAGAGCCTGGGCGATGGCGGCGTTCGTGCGGCCCTCCGCCATGTGTGCCAATACCTCGCGTTCGCGCGGGGTGAGCCGGTCCAGCGGGTCGACGTGGCTGGTCCGGGCGAGGAGTTGGCGCACCACCTCGGGGTCGAACGCGGCGCCGCCGGCGGCGACTCGGGCCAGTGCGTCGAGGAAGTCGTCCACGTGCGCGACCCGATCCTTGAGCAGGTAGCCCACGGCCGCGCCGTCGTCGGTCAACAACTCGACGGCGTACCGCTTTTCGATGTACTGGGAGAGCACCAGTACGCCCACCCCGGGCCGGCGGCGGCGCACCTCCAGGGCGGCCCGCAGGCCCTCGTCCGTGTGCGTGGGCGGCATCCGTACGTCGGCCACCACCACGTCCGGGACGTGCCGGTCGACCGCCTCGACCATGGCGTCGCCGTCGCCGACACTGGCGACCACCTCGTGTCCCTCGTCGGCGAGCAGCCGGGCCAACCCCTCCCGCAGCAGCGCCGAATCGTCGGCCAGGACTATGCGCACGGCACCTCCGCGGTGATCGTGGTGGGGCCTCCGGGCGGACTGTCCACCCGCAGGGTTCCGTCCAGGGCGGCGACCCGGCGGGCCAGCCCGGACAGGCCGCCGCCGGCGGCATCCGCGCCGCCGACGCCGTCGTCGACGATGCGTACCCGCACCGCGTTGCCCTCAGTGCCGGCGACGGACACCGTGACGGCGCCGGCGTGCGCGTGCTTGACGGTATTGGTGATCGCCTCCGCGACCACGAAGTAGACGGCGGTGGCCACGATCGGCGCCGGCTCCGCGGCGACGTGGTAGGTCAACCCGACCCGTACCGGGGAACGTTCGGCGATCGTCTCCAGCACCGCGCGCAGCCCGCCGTCGTCCAGCCCGGTCGGATGGATCCGCCACGCCACGTCCCGCAGGTCGATCAGCGCCTGCTGGGCCTGCTCGTGTGCCTGCCGCAGCAACTCGTCGGTCCGCGCCGGATCGCCGCCGCGCCGGGCCCGGCCGAGCAACATGCCCAGCGCTACCAGGCGTTGTTGTACACCGTCGTGCAGATCGCGTTCGATCCGCCGGCGTTCCTCGTGCACGGCCTCGACCACGCCCGCCCGGCTGGCGGCCAACTCGTCGACGCGACGGCGCAGTACCTCGTTCCGGTCCGGTTCGAGCAGCCGCCGGGCCAGGGCCCGATCACTCTTCGCGAGGCCGACCAGGCCGTACGACGCCAGGGCGAACAGGGCCAGTCCGGAGGGGATCAGGATCAGTACGTCGGTCGTGGTGGTGTTCGGACTGCCCGCGAGCCACGCGCCCACCATCACCGCGGCGAACCCGACCCCGCCGCCGGTGAGCACGAGCAGGGCACCGCCGAGCAGGGCGATCGGCATCCGCGCCGCGAGATAGCGGATCAGCCGCCGCGGATCGCTCGGGATCGGGTGGATCGGGCCCGGATCGGGGTGGGTCGGTCGGGTCGGGTCGGGATCGGCGGGCCCGGCCAGCCGGCTGCGTTCCAGTTCGGTCAGCCTGCGTGCGGCGCGGCCGACCGGGCCCGGCACGTGCCCGCGCGAGCCGGACCCGAGGAGGCCCGCGCGCAGCAGGCCGGCCACCAGCAGGAACAGGGCGGTCGGCACGACGGTCAGCGTGCCCTTGAAGAGCACCCCGACCGCGTCCGCGACGCTTCGCGCGCCGGCGCGCACCGGTGCCGCGAATCCGCGGACTCGTCCCGTGGCCGTCCCCCGACCCGAATCCTGCGACACCCTTCCCCACTTCGTTCGCCCACGTCGTCTCGGTGCGTCGAGCCTCTCATCCGACCCGGTCGGTCCGACCGGGCGGGCCACCCGGGCCGGGCCCGAGGCGGCGAGGACGTCGCCGCCGCCCCTGGTTCGACGGCTCATCCCGCGCCGGCCATCGCCTCGCGCAGGTGGACCCGGGCCGCCCGGCGGGAGGGGAGCCACGCGGCGAGGGTGCCGGCGGCGACCGCGCCGACCAGGACGGCCGCGCAGGTCGGCCACGGGACGGTCAGGCTGTCCAGGCCCTTGGTCGCCAGTACGCGCTGGGTGGCCGCGCCCCAGGCCAGACCGGGCAGCAGACCCAGGACCGCGCCGACCACGGCGATCAGGACCGCCTCCGCGCGGATCATCCGGCGAATCCGCCGCCGGGTCAGCCCCAGCGCCCGCAACAGGGCCATCTCCCGGGTGCGTTCGACCACGGACAGGGCGAGGGTGTCGACCACGCCCAGGACGGCCACCAGGATCGCCAGCGCGAGCAGCGCGTACACCAGGTCCAGGGCCAGGGCGACCGTGTCGTGCAACGCCTTGCGGTAGCTGTCCCGGTCGCGGACCTTGGTCTGCGGGAAGGCGTCCAGGCGCTTCGCCAGGGCCGCGTACACCCCGGCCCGGTCCGCGCCCGCCGCGGCGGTGGCGAAGTACACGTCGTCCAGCGGCATTTGCTCGGCGGGCAGGTGTGCGCGGACCACGTGGGTGCCGATGTAGGTCGCGCCGGAGGCGAACACGTCCCCGTCGCGCACGATGCCGCCGACCCGGAGCCGGGCGGTACCGCCGCCGTGGAAGCGCACCTGGACCGGATCGCCGACCGCGAGCCGGTGCTCGTCGGCGAACGCCTGCGGCACGGTGATCCCGTCGCCGCCCGGGGCCAGCGTCGAGCGCGTGTCGCCGGCGGTGAAGGCGAGCCGGAAGTCGTCGGTGAAGCGCTCGGTGGTCGCGGTGAGATCGTGATCGCGGTCGGTGCCCTGTGCGGTGATCAGGTCGGCCCGTACGGTCTGTTGGGCGGTGACGTGGTCCAGGCCCGGCGTCTCCCGGACCACGCGCGCCACCTGCTCGGTCATCGGCCGGGAGGAGAGCACGAAGTAGTCCGCGTTCACGGAGCGTTCGAGTTGGCCGTCGACGGAGGTGACCAACGACGCGGCGACCAGGGACAGGAAGCTCACCAGCGCGATGCCGACCATCAGGGCCGAGGCGGTGGCGCCGGTGCGCCGAGGGTCGCGAATCGCGTTGCCGCGGGCGAGCCGGCCGATCGGCCCGGAACGGGACGCGAGCAGCCGATCCAGGCCGCGCACCGCCCATACGCTCAGCAGCGGCGCGCCGGCCACGGTGGCCAGGAGGGTGAGCAGGACACCGGCCGCGAGCAACGGCCCGGCCGCCGCGAGATCGTCCGCACGTACGGCGAGCAACAGCGCACCGGTGCCCAGTACACCGCTCGTGCCGGCCACGAGATTGCGGGTGCGCAGCGGGCGCCGGGTCCCGGGCCCGGCCTCGCGCAGCAACGCCGCCATCGGGGACACCCGGCCGGCCCGCCGAGCCGGGAGATAGGCCGCCACCAGGGTGATCGACACGCCCACCAGGTACGCGACCGCCGGGGTCGACCAATGCACCGTGGGCAGGCTCGCCGCCGGGCCGGCGCCGACCCGTCCGACGATGCGGATCAGTCCGGCCGCGAGTGCCACGCCCAGCGCGAGGCCCAGGGTGGACCCGGCGATGCCCAACAGCCCCGCCTCGCCCAGGATCAGGCGGTTCACCTGGCCGCGCCCGGCCCCGACGGCGCGCAGCAGTCCGCTCTGTCGGGTCCGCGCGGCGACCAGCATGGAGAAGGTGTTGCCGATCAGGAACACGCCGACGAGCACGGAGATCCCGGCGAATCCGAGCATGAGGTGGGTGACCACGCGCAACGAGGCGCCGGCGGCATCGCCGCGCGCGGCGGCCTCCGCGTCGCGGGTCCGGACGGTGTGGCCGGCGGGATCGGGCAGCGCGGCCAGAACCCGATCGCGCAACCGCGCATCCGGCACCCCGGGCTCGGCGGTGACGGCGATGGAGGTGAACCGGTCCGGTCCGCCCAGGAGTCGACGCTGCGCGGTGGCGGCGTCCAGGAAGAGGTCGGCGTCGTGCGCCCGGTCCGCGCGGTCTCGGGCCAAGCCCACCACGGTGGCCTCGAAGGTACCGGGGACGGCCATGATCCGCAGTCGATCGCCGAGTCGAACCCCGTGCTTCGCAGCGGCGTTCGCCGACACGACCAGCTCCGTCGGGGCGATCGGCGCGCGTCCTGCGGTCAGCCGTGGCGCGGACCCGGCATCGGCCGGCCAGTCGGCGACGAGGTCCCCCCGTGAACTCAGCGGCCTGCCACGGCCGTCCAGCACGACCGTGTCCGGCACGTGCACCCGCCCGTACGCGGCGCGCACGCCGTCGGCGCGAGTCGCCGCGTCCAGCACCCGACCGGGCAGGGTCGCGGGCAGGCCGGTACCGTCCTGGCGGTCGCCGCCGTTCCCACGGGGCGTCACCGTCACGTCCGCCGTCGATTCGGCGAACGACGAACGAGCGGACGCCGTGACCGAGTCGCGGAACACCAGCGTGCCGGCCACGAACGCGGTGCCCAGGGCGATCGCCACCAGAGCCAGGAGCATGCGGGACTTGTGTGCCACGACCCCGCGCAGCGCGATCCGAGCGAGCGTCACGCGCGCACCTCGCTCGCGTCGTGGCCGAACGCGGCTGCGGGAGCCGCGGATGCGATGTTTCGGCCAGGGCCGTCGAGGCGTCCCATGCGCTCGAACACGGCCTCCGCCGTGGGGCGGGGCAGGTCGTCCACGATCCGGCCGTCGGCCAGGAACAGCACCCGGTCCGCGTAGGCCGCCGCGTTCGGGTCGTGGGTGACCATCAGCACGCTCTGGCCCCACTCGTGTACGCCGCGCCGGAGCAGTTCGAGCACCTCGGTGCCGGCTCGCGAGTCCAGGTTCCCGGTCGGTTCGTCGGCGAAGACGATCTCCGGTCGGGACACCAACGCCCGAGCGACGGCGACGCGTTGTTGTTGGCCACCGGACAACTCGGCGGGTCGATGGGCCAATCGCCCGGCCAACCCGGTGGCCGCGACGATGCGATCCAGGTGGGCCCGGTCGACCCGGCGTCCGGCGATCTCCACCGGCAGCGTGATGTTCTCCAGGGCGGACAGCGTGGGCAGCAGGTTGAACGCCTGGAAGACGAACCCGAGCCGGTCGCGCCGCAGTTCGGTCAAGGCGTCATCGTCGAGCCCGGCCAACTCGGTATCGCCGATCGCCACGCTGCCCCGGGTCGCGGTGTCCAGGCCGGCCAGACACTGCATCAGCGTCGACTTGCCGGAGCCGGACGGCCCCATGATCGCGGTGAAGGTGCCGCGCACGATGTCCACGTCCACGCCCGCCAACGCCGCGACCCGGATCGGTCCGGAACCGTACTCCTTGACCAGCCCCCTGGCCCGCGCGACCACCGAAGACGTGCCCCGCGCCCCCTGGGCGACCGCCGCCACCCGCACCCTGTTCCTCGGCATCCGCCGACCTCCTCGCTCACCCGATGCGAGCCCGCCCCATCCGAACGGACCCCGAACCACCGGCAAGACCAGCCTGCGAGAGCACGACCTCGCACACCATGAGGC
>NZ_JBHZAV010000306.1:0-7095 GCF_042754445.1 Embleya sp. NPDC059213 | reverse complement strand
GTCGGCAGCGGCAGAGCCGTTGAAGCGACAGGTCTCGGGGACGCGCTGCGGGAGGTGCGGCGGTTCCAGGAGGCGATCACCGCCCTCGAACGCGCCCGCGACCTCTTCGAGGCCACCGACGACCCGACCGGCCAAGCCGCCACCTGGAACAGCCTCGGGATCGCTCTGGGGGACGTATGTCGGTTCGAGGAGGCCATCACCGCCTGCGAACGTGCCCGCGACCTCTTCGCAGCAACCGACAACCGGAACGGCCAAGCCGGCGCCTGGACCAACCTCGGGATTGCTCTGGGGGAGGTGCGGCGGTTCGAGGAGGCGATCACCGCCTGCGAACGCGCCCGCGACCTCTACCAGGCCACCGACGACCCCCATGGTCGGCTTGTGGTCGAACGGCTCCTCCGCTCAATCCGGGAACAAGTCGAAGCTATCGAAGCCATGCGGGACCACGCCACCGGCAAGACGGCCCCACCATCCGACCCGTCGGCATCCGGATTCTCAGGCTCCCTGACCCTGTTTTTCCCCAAGCGTGAACAGCCCCCGCCCAGCGGATAATCCACACTCGCCATACACGCTCTGCCATCGGCGGGCGCCCTCGCAGCGGAGAATACGGACGTCAACGAATACGGCTGGGTACCGGCTGTGCGAGCGGACATGGTGCCCGCGGATCTGGCCGCCGGCGGAACCGCATGATGCGTCGAATCACCACCCGATGGTGTTGCCGCAGCCGTGACAAGTCGGCATCCGAGACCCCGGTGCGGTTCTGGTCTGGCGGGATGACCAAGACAGCACGGGACCTGCCCGGTGACCCGTTCGCGCTGCACCTCGAGTACTCGTTGCGGCACGGCCTGCGCGAGGACCCGCACGACCGCACGATCGAACGCTGGAGTGTGGTCGTTCGGCACGGCTACGAGGTGCACGACGACACCCGCTGCCCGACCCTGCTCGGCTTGGACGGCGAGATCTCCTGCGAGGACCCGGTGCCGGGCCCGGGCGACACCGGCTGCCCGGCGTTCGAGCCGGACGGCGTCGCGGTGGGTTGGATGGTGTTCTTCCGCGTCCGGATGGACCGGGGGATGAACGCGTGGTGGGCGATGGAGGAGGAGTCCGCGGACCTGCACCGGATCGGCTGCGTGCTGCTCGACCAGGAGAGCGGGGACTTCGGCGAGAGGGCCGACGAGTACCTGGAGTACATGGGCGTGGACCTGCTGGTCATGGACCGGGTCGTCCTGGACGGGCGGTGGCGGGGGTTCGGCCTGGGACCCATCCTGGCCGCGGAGGCGATCGAACGACTGTCCCCGGGCGCGCGGGCGGTCGCCTGCATGCCCGGGATCTCCGACCGGGAACCGGGATGGGAGCCCGGGCAGGAGGAGTGGGACCGCGTCACGGCGCGGATCACCGCCGCATGGGCGAGGGTCGGCTTCGAGGCCTTCGAGGACGGTGTGCACCTGTTCGACCCGGCGACCGTGGTCGCCGAGGAGGCCCTGTCCGTGCTGCGTGAGGACTTCGACGACCTGTGCCGGAACCGGTCGCACATCGGCGGCGGCGAGTCCGCGACGGGAGGCCTCCACCGGTGCGGCACAGGGGACGGGCAGCCGCCGCCCGCGGATGTGCCCTCCTCGACGCCACCGGCGCCCGTCGCCGACCTGGCGGCCAGGCGTCGTGCGGCGACATCCTCACCGCACTCGGGGACGTGATCACCGGCCCGACCACCGGCGCTGTGAACCCTCGAAAACCGGGAACCCGGCCACGTGGGGAAACACTTCGACTCGACGACCCCGTTCGTCGGGTCGGGTCACCGGACCGGCAACGACGACGCACCCCGACGGAGCGGGGCGTACGGTCGTGCGGGCGGAACGCGTCACCCCGTGCGATCGACACCCGGTGCCACGGCCATGCCGGACGGAGGCCGCCCGTCCAGGACCCTTCTCCTCGGGTGCCCCGAACGGACGGGCACCCACCGGACGACCACCCGCCCCCTGCAGGGCGGAGCCACCCGTTCGGCGGTCGAAAACACGTCGATGACGTCGGACCGGTAACGCACAATGGCCCGCATCTTCCCTGATGACACCTATTTGTCGAAACTCGGACGACTGACGTACTCCCCGGCCCTGGTGGAGAGCACGGTCCTCACGCACCTGGCGCAACTCCACGGCCTGCCACCGGCGTTGACCGCTCGCAAGCCGACCCGCAGGACCCTCGAGGTGACCGCCCGCGCCCTCACGGACCCGGCCAACCTCGCCAAGGTCGGCGACCCCGCCACCCGCACATACCTGGACGCGGCCGGCGAGGAACTCGCCGCCGCCGCCCGAGCCGGCCACGCAGTGGCCCACGCCCGCGCCGCCGAGCTCGCCGAAGCCGGGACGGCAGTGTCGCTGACGGTGTTGCAGGACATGCGGGCCCGCTTCGAACGCGACGGGCTCGTAGGGGCTGGTCGATCCGCGGCTGCGGGCGAGCTCGAAGAGGACCGGACGGGCGGACGAGCGTGTCGTCGCGGCGCTGCGAGTGGTGGTGGACGAGCAGACCTCGCGGTCCACGGTGTCCGCACAGGTGCTGCGGCGGCGGATGGAACGGCTCGTGGAGGCCGAGCATCAACGCGAGCTACCACCACTGCCGCAATCTCTGGAATGCCACCATCACGCGCGGCTACCGCGTCAGCGACCGCGAGCGCAGGTTCCAAGCCCTGGGCATCGACCGTTGGACAACCCCTTGGGATCCCCGGCGGGATGCGGCGGTCTATCCGGAGATCGTCGAGGCCGCTGCCCTTTTCTCTTCAGCCCACTGGCGAAGCCTGGCGCTCGCCGACCGCGTCGGCCCCGACCGGTTCAGAGCCGAATTCACCCGGCGACTGCCACAGGAGAAGGCCCTCCGCACCACGTCCGGCCCCTGGTGTCGGCGTACTCGTCAATGTGCCCAACCAGGTACACGTGAACGTGCTTATGGCGGGCCGGTGCTGCCTGCCCACTTGCCTGGTCGGCGGAACCGGCTTCCGGGTCTACCGTTGCCCCGGCCCGGTCGGCGACGGCAGATCGAGCAGGCGGGAGAGGGCGGCCACCACAGGGGTGGCGTGGTCGGGCAGGTGGTGGGACGCCCAGTCCGCCGCCAGGGCGACGAAGTCGGAGAGGTCACGATCGACGCCCTCCAGGAGTCGGGCGAGTTCACAGGCGGGCAGCTCGATCACCGGGCCGTCGCTCTTCCCGGAGTCGAGGGTCAGCCGGACGGTGTCGCCGAGCCGTTCGGCGGTCGGTTGCGGATCGTGGCCGAGCCAGGGCGGGTCGCCGCCGTCGACCACGTCCTGCCATTCGCGCCAGTCCTCCAGGCCGCAGCAGCAACCGGGCGGCACCACGACCCCCGAGGAGGTGTCCGCGACGAGCAGGCCGCCCCCCGCGATGGGTTCCTCGGAGGTGAGCAATCCGTGCAGGAAGGATCCGAGCGGGTCGGCCGACGGGAGCGGGAAGCCCTCCCCGGGGTCGGGGCCGATGTCGTTGCAGCCGACGATGCGCATCATGGCCGTCCCGACCTCGGCGGGAGAAAGACCACCACCGAGAGGAAGGTGGCCGAAGGACTTCGTCTCGGCAACCGGCCAGAAGGCGAAGTCGCCGTCGTGGACATCCACCCTCAACACGGGCCGCATGGTGATCACGCGCGAAGTGTGCCGCACTCCCCACCCACCCCGCCCCTCGTTTACGCCCGGACACCCCACCACCAGGACCGAACGGCGAACATCCAGAGCACGTTCGGCTGTACCTCCCTGGGCACATTCAGATGTACGCCGACAGCCCCGGCCCAGGGGCGGTGCGTTCTCGGCTCGGGCATCGTGGTGCATACGAGAAGCAACCGGCCGAAGCGGATCCCGCAGGTCGAGGGAGACTACGCCCGTCGCGGGCGGCCCGCTTCGTCGGAGCGTCCGCGCCTTGCGCTGCGGTCGCGCGGCCGGTTCGGGTCTTTGAGCGCGACGTGGGCGGGTCGGGTGTCGGCACCTCGTAGAACACGTTGGCGCCCCCGGACCACGTGTCGCTCACCCCCGGCTGCGGTATCCCGACGTGGTCGAACAGGACGGCCTCGCTCACGTGGTTGCGCGCCGCCAGGCGCGCGACGAACGAGGCCGTGGCCTCACGGGGCAGCGGCGCCACCCGCGCCAAAGCGCGCGGGGGCCGGACGAAAGAACCCATCGCGTAGACAACCTCCGCGACCCGGGCCCACACCGCCGAACGCGGCCCGGGCCAGCCCGGGGGACCGGGGGACCGGGGGAAGACCCTAAACGCCGCAGTCAGTAACGGCACGGGTGCCTCGTGCGTTGCGCCCCGCTGCCATCACGCGATCGGTGGCCACTTGAAAACGTATTGCTCGCAGCGATCCCTCCCAGCTTCAGTAAGATATCTGACTCGATCGCTCCTTTTTTATTCAGGCCATTGTGCAGGGCATAGCTGAATTCTGCCCCTCGGGAGCGCCGCCTCGACGCGAGGCCCTCAGAGGAGGCAAGCGCATTTATGCATCATTACCCTTGCGGGGGAGTGCGACTCGTAATTTCCGGAGACGAGAAAGTCACCGCATATGACTTGCCCGGTTCCGACCATGCGAACAGAGCGAGTTGCATTGTCCCCGGCTCGACGAACATCATGTCAGCGGCGGTTTGCATACTCATCCATGTTTGCCCATCGTTACTGTACTCACATGTCGTCAGCTTCCGGTTCTCCACAGTGATTCTGAGATGAATTGAATCGGCGGAATAGCTCTGGTACCACGGGTAGAGGGTTACGTTGTCACTCCAGGTGAGGTAGTCAACGTAGCCAACTGTTTGCACACCGCCTCCTCCGTGCGGGCCGGCGATGCACTTCCCAATGCCTCCGGCGATCCCTCCGGGGGATTTGTTTATGAATCTGGCTATGCCGGCGGCCACAAAATATTGATCAGTCCTGGAGGGCACGGGAAATCGTACGGTGAGCTTGACGGTTGCCTGGAAGCTCTCGGGGACGTCGAAAAGTTGATGCAAGAATGGTCCTCTCGACACGGGACCCACGGGGGCTACCTGGACGCGTGTGAGTGCAATCGGTGACGGTTCGGAGATCGGCGGTGTAAGCGCACCGGGATCGAACAGTTGCGGCGGGGTGATTTGACCTCGTGACAGCTTGATTGCATGCGCCACCGCGCCGTTGATCAGCTTCGTGTACAAGGCAATGGAATCATTGATGGTCTGGCTGGGGGGAAGGTCCTGAAAGAACGCAGGATTTTGCAGTGCGAACTGCAGGTCATTACGGATTTGGAGGTATCGATGTTTCTTCTCACGGGCATCGGCAAGGGCGAGGAGGAAGTCCTCCCGTTCCTCGGGGGTGGGCAGTGGAAGAGGCAGCGTGTCGTAGGTGGCCACCTCCGCCTCATAGGCGGTCGGACTGGTCTTCACGAACTCCGGAAATCTTTTGAACCGCTCGTGAGCGTCCTCAATCGAGGCGATGGGAGATAGCTCTGCGCCCGTACCCGCATTCTGGAACATGGTCGCGGTGAATTCCGAACTCGTGCTCGCACTCTGCTTGGTTTTGGCGAACTCTGCCTTGAACGACCCTGCCGCCACCAGTCCGTTGAACTCGGCCTGCAGGGTAGCCGCCAACTCGGACTGGGTGCTGGTTGAGACCGAAGTGATTCGGATAACCGTATAGAACTCTCCGCCTGTTTGCAGCCCCCGGATGAAGCTGTCCCCGAACGCCCGCTTGAACTCCTCGACCCTGTCAGTGTCGAGCAGCGCCCTGGCGTCCGGTGTCACCTTGAAGCCCTTACCTCGCTTTAGTGGATTCTCGACGACGACCTGAGCCAACAGGAAGGTCGAGGTGGAGTTGAAGTTAGTCCGTTCGGAAAATTTGGCTTTAGCCGAGGCGGAAAAGAACCCGTAGCGCCCCTGCGCCTCAAACCCCATTCCTAGATTATCCATCAACTCCTCATGGGAGGACAGGATGGTGATCGACGACCTGGCTTCCCCGCCGCCGGCTACCACATTTTCCTGGATGGTGAATCCCTCCAAGGCTGATCCGATCGCCTGGCCGGTTTCACTGTTAAAGCCCATGCCGATCTCTTCGTCGTTGAAGAGGATACGGCGGATTTGGGGAACTGATGGCATCGTCGACCCTCGCGATCAGGTTCATTACTGCCGGGCGGTTCTTGCCCGCCGGTCTCGACCGTATTTCCAGGATGGACTGTACGGGCGGTTTTGCAACCCGAGGGAGACGCCGCCGCCCCGGGCCCAGGACAGGAGCGAGAATCGTGATCAGCTCCCCGTCTCCTCCGGAGGAGATACCGGAGCCACGGAAGTTTACGATTGAAGGTTCGACAGAAGATCGGCCTCTGGCGAAGGAACGCTGACGTTCCATACGGGTGGTGCCGACAGCGTGTGGCTTTGTTCACTTCCAGGAACAGCATTTGTCGATGGGTTTCGACGGCAGCAGACGATCATCAGGGCCCAGGATGTTCGCCGATTTTGGTTCTGGCTCAGGTTGTGTGGTGTGTGACTGTGCGTCACGAAATTGGGGCCAGGCGGTTTCTTCCGGGATGGGCGCGCAGTGCCGGTGACGTGAGTTCCAGCGCGCGATTGTCCTTGCCGGCCGTCATGTGGTCGAGCCATCGCTCGTACCAGCCGAGGAAGTCGCGAGCGGAGGAGACGTTCGGGCCCCAAGAGCCGTCCGCGTTGCCGATGACGATCCGGCCGGTGAGGGGGCCGGTCACCGCGATGAGGGCCATGTCGGTGCATCCCATCTCGATGATGTGCAGAAAGAGATCGCGCCGGGCTTCCCCGGGGGCGACGCCGCCGAATCCGCGGGCTGTGCCCGGCGGATCCATCGTGTAGAGAGGAGGCCGCTCGCGGCCTGTCGGGTCCGACAGGCCGTAGAACGGCGCGGCGCCCGAACCGCCCATGTGGAGCAGGAACTGCCGGTAGGCGTCCGGGAGGACGACGGCGTGGATGTCCTCGAAGTCGGTCAGCCGGGAGGCCGGGACGGTGGGGCCGAGCCGGAATCGGTGCCGCTCTTCGCCGAACGAGTGGCTGCGATGGGGATGGAACGGGACGGCGGCCAGTTTGCGGCGGATCCGGGGGACGCGGGTGTCCACGGATGCTCC
>NZ_JBHZAV010000305.1:0-7342 GCF_042754445.1 Embleya sp. NPDC059213 | reverse complement strand
ACGCGGAGTACTGGTACAGCAACCTGCGCGAGACCGTGCGGTTCGAGGAGACGGTGCGGCTGCTGCTCGCGCAGGGCTTCGACACCTTCGTCGAGACCAGCGCACACCCGGTGCTCACCACCCCGATGGAGGGCACGGTCGAGTCGGCCGAGGCCGAAGCGGTCGTCCTGGGCACGCTGCGTCGGGGCGAGGGTGACCTGGTTCGCTTCACCGCCGCGGTGGCGCAGGCGTACGTCGACGGCGTCGCCGTGGACTGGTCCCCGCTGCTGGGCGGGCAGCTTCCCGGCCGCGGCACGGTGACCGTCGAGCTGCCGACCTACGCCTTCCGCCGCCGGCGGTACTGGCTGGAACGTATCGAGTCCACCGGCGACGCGCGTGGTCTCGGCCAGGCGCAGGCGGACCATCCGTTGCTCGGCGCCGCGGTGCGACTCGGTGGCGGGCATGGGGTCGTGCTGACCGGCCGGCTGTCGTTGTCCTCGCACGCCTGGCTCGGGGATCACCTGGTCGCCGGCACGGCCCTGCTGCCCGGCGCGGCCTTCGTCGAACTGGTGGTCCGGGCAGGCGACGAGGTCGGCTGCGGTCGGATCGACGAACTCGCCCTGGAAGCGCCGTTGGTGATCCCGGAGCGCGAAGCGGTGCAGATCCAGGTCGTGGTCGGCGCGGCCGAGCACGACGGAACCCGGCCGGTGAGCGTGTTCTCGCGCGGCGCGGCCGAATCGGCGGGGCCGGAGTGGATCCGACATGCCGTCGGCGCACTGTCCGAACGCGGATCGGCGTCCGATGCGTCCGACACCTCCTTCGCCTCCGGCACCTGGCCGCCCAGCGGCGCGGAGCCGGTGCGGCTCGACGACTTCTACGCCGACCTTGTGCCGAAGGGCTATGCGTACGGACCCGTCTTCCAGGGCCTGCGGGCCGCCTGGCGGGTGGGGGAGGACGTGTACGCCGAGGTGGCGCTGCCCGAGGAGCCGGCGCAGAGTGCGGCCCGCTTCGGGCTGCACCCGGCGCTGCTCGACGCGGCACTGCATGCCGCGCTTCCCCGGGGCGACGACGGTACGGCGGACCGGGTGCGACTGCCGTTCGTCTTCAAGGGGCTGACCCTCTTCGCGGGCGCCGCCTCCCGGTTGCGGGTACGGCTGTCACCCGTCGGCTCGGATGCCGTCCGGGTGACGCTGGCCGATCCGAAGGGCGGCCCGGTGGCCGCGATCGAGGCGCTGACCCTGCGCCCGATCGCCGCCGAGTCGCTCGCGGCGGCACGACCGGTCGCGACGGACGACCTGTGCCGCGTCGAGTGGATGCCGGGATCGGCCGGCGCCGCCTTCGCCGGTGGCATCGCGGTGCTCGACGCCGACACCCCCGACCTGTCGGCGCTGGTCGCGGGCGGCGTACCCGAGGTGGTCGTACTGCCCTGCCTGGTGGCGTCGGAGCCGGGTGACGACCACGCCGCCGCGGCCCATCGGGCGGCGGCCGGGGCGTTGTCGGTGGTGCGCGAGTGGCTGGGTGACGCACGGTTCGCCGAGTCGCGACTGCTCGTGGTGACCCGGGGCGCGGTGGGTGTCGCCGCCGGCCCGCAGCCGTCCGCGCTGCCCGGCCTCGCGGCCTCGCCGGTGTGGGGCCTGGTGCGGTCGGCGGCCACGGAGCATCCCGATCGTTTCGTATTGGTGGACGTCGACCCGGTCGACGGCGAGGACGACTGGCAGGCCCTCCTGCCGGACGCACTGGCCCACGGCGAACGGGAGATGGCGATCCGCGGCGGCGCCGTGTTGGTGCCGCGACTGGTTCGGCACGCCGTCGACTCGCCCGTGTCGGCGTCCGGATCCACCTCCGCGTCCGGGTCCGGGTCCGCTTCTGCCTCTGCCTCTGCGTCCGGCGAAGCGAAGACCTCCCTCGATGCGGGCACGGTCCTGATCACCGGTGGTACCGGCCTGTTGGGCGGATTGATCTCCCGGCGCCTGGTCTCCCGGCACGGGGTGCGCAGCCTGGTGTTGCTCAGTCGTCGTGGCGAACAGGCCCCCGGAGTGCACGAGTTGGTGGCGGAGCTGGCGACGCTGGGTGCGTCGGTGGTGGTGGAGGCGGGTGACGCGGCCGATCGGGAGGCGTTGCGTGGCGTGTTGGGCCGGATCCGGGGCCCGTTGACCGGAGTGGTGCACGCCGCCGGGCTCCTGGACGACGGCCTGGTCGAGGCGTTGACCGACGAGCGGTTGCACGCCGTGTTGCGGTCCAAGGTGGACGGTGCGGTCAACCTGCACGAGGCGACGCGCGATCTCGACCTCGCCGCCTTCGTGCTCTTCTCCTCGGTCTCGGGGATCCTGGGCGGCCCGGGCCAGGCGAACTACGCGGCGGCGAACACGTATCTCGACGCCCTCGCGCACGCCCGCCGGGCCGACGGGCTCCCCGCCACCTCGATGGCCTGGGGCCTGTGGGCCGAGGCCGGCGGGATGACGGGCGCGATGAGTGGCGCCGACCGACAGCGGATGAGCCGGCTCGGCGTCGGGCCGCTCGCCACCGAACAAGGTCTCCGCCTGTTCGACGCCGCCCTCGGCAGCGACGAGGCCCTGCTGGTCCCCGTCGCGCTGGACCTGCCCGCACTCCGCGCCCGCGCCGGGAACGGCACGTCGGCGGGAATGTTGCGCGGTTTCGCCCCCGCGCCGGCCCGCCCCACCGCCGACGGCGCGGCCGAGGCCCCGGCGGGATCCGCGCTCGCACTACGGCTCGGCGCGTTGCCGGACGCCGAGCGGGAACGGGCCCTACAGGAGCTGGTTCGCGAACAGGTGGCGGCCGTACTCGGCCTGCCCACGGGCGCCGACGTCGACTTCGCCGGCACCTTCAAGTCCCTCGGCTTCGACTCGCTCACCGGACTCGACCTGCGCAATCGGCTGAATACCGCGACCGGTCTGCGGTTGTCGGCCACGCTGGTCTTCGACCACCCGACGCCGACCGCGCTGTTGCGCACCATCCGGCAGACCCTCTTCGGCGCTCGGGAGGCGCCCCCCGCCGCGGTGGTCGGTGCGGTCGTGGACGACGAACCGATCGCGATCGTCGGCATGGCCTGCCGCTATCCCGGTGGGGTGGAGTCGCCGGAGGACCTGTGGCGCCTGGTCGCCGAGGGTCGGGACGCGGTCTCGCCGTTCCCGACGAACCGGGGCTGGGACCTGGAGGGTCTGTACGACCCGGACCCCTCGGTCTCCGGGAAGAGCTATGCCCGCGAGGGCGGATTCCTGCACGAAGCGGGGGAGTTCGACGCCGGATTCTTCGAGGTCTCGCCGCGCGAGGCGTTGGCGATGGACCCGCAGCAGCGGCTTCTCCTGGAGACCTCCTGGCAGGTGCTGGAGCGGGCCGGAATCGATCCGACCACGCTGCGCGGCAGTCGGACGGGCGTGTTCGTCGGGGTGATGTACCACGACTACGCGTCGGGCATGCAGAAGGTGCCCGAAGGGGTGGACGGCTACCTGCTGATGGGCAACACCGGCAGCGCCGCCTCGGGCCGGCTGTCCTACACCTTCGGGTTCGAGGGACCCGCGGTGACCGTGGACACGGCCTGCTCGTCGTCGCTGGTGGCCCTGCACCTGGCCGTTCAGGCATTGCGTAGCGGCGAATGCTCGATGGCGCTGGCCGGCGGTGTCACGGTGATGTCGACGCCCGAGGTCTTCGTCGAGTTCAGCCGCCAGCGCGGGTTGTCGCCCGACGGGCGCTGCAAAGCCTTCTCCGCCGACGCGGACGGGACCGGCTGGTCCGAGGGCGTCGGCGTGTTGCTGGTGGAACGACTGTCGGACGCGCAGCGCAACGGCCATCACATCCTGGCCGTGGTGCGGGGCACCGCAGTGAACCAGGACGGTGCGAGCAACGGTCTGACCGCGCCGAACGGTCCCTCGCAGCAGCGGGTAATCCGCCAGGCGCTGGCGAGTTCCGGCCTGTCGGCCGCCGAGGTCGACGCGGTCGAGGCGCACGGGACGGGCACGACGCTGGGCGACCCGATCGAGGCGCAGGCGCTGATCGCGACCTACGGTCGGGATCGCGACGCGGAACGGCCCTTCTACCTCGGGTCGTTGAAGTCGAACATCGGTCACGCCCAGGCCGCGGCCGGTGTCGGCGGCGTGATCAAGATGGTGATGGCGATGCGCGAGGGCGTGTTGCCGCGGACCCTGCACAGCGCCGAGCCGTCCCCGCACGTGGATTGGTCGGCGGGCGCGGTCGAACTGCTCACCGAGGCGCGCACGTGGCCCGAGACGGGTCGTCCCCGCCGAGCGGGCGTCTCGTCGTTCGGCGCCAGCGGCACCAACGCGCATGTCGTGCTGGAACAGGGCCCCGAGCCGGTGTTCCCGGCGACCGAAGAGCCAACGCCGGCCGATGAACGCGTACTTACCTGGCTGCTGTCGGCGAAGTCCGACGACGCGCTCGAAGCCCAGGCCGTTGCCCTGTCCACGCACCTGCGGGACCACCCCGAACTCGATCTCGCCGCCGTTGCCTCGGCGCTCGCCGTCTCGCGCGCGGCCCTCGACGAGCGGGCCGCGGTGATCGGTTCCACCCGTGCCGACCTGTTGGCCGGCCTCGACGCGCTCGCGGCGGGTGAGGCCACGGCAGGTGTCGTACGCGGCTCGATCCTCGGAACGGGAGATCTCGCCTTCCTGTTCAGTGGGCAGGGGTGCCAGCGGGTCGGGATGGGGTCGGAGCTGTATGGGGCGTTTCCGGTGTTCGCGGAGGCGTTCGACGCCGCCGTGTTCGAGCTGGACCGGCAACTGACGGGTCATGTCGCGCATTCGGTGCGGGATGTGGTGTTCGGGGTGGCGGGTACCGAGGGTTTGTTGGACGAGACGGTGTTCACGCAGGCCGGGTTGTTCGCGGTGGAGGTGGCGCTGTTCCGGTTGGTCGAATCGTTCGGTGTGCGGCCGGGGTTCCTGCTCGGGCACTCGATCGGCGAACTGGCCGCGGCGCATGTGGCGGGGGTGTGGTCGCTGGAGGACGCGGCGGCGGTGGTGGCGGCGCGTGGGCGGTTGATGCAGGCGTTGCCGCGTGGTGGGGCGATGGTGGCGGTGCAGGCGTCCGAGGACGAGGTGCGGGCGGCGCTGGACGGGTCGGCTGGCGCGGTGGGTGTGGCGGCGGTGAACGGGCCGACGTCCGTGGTGCTTTCCGGCGACGAGGAACCGGTGTTGGCGGTGGCGGCCGTCTTCGCGGCGCGGGGGCGCAAGACGCGGCGTCTCACCGTCAGTCATGCGTTCCATTCGTTGCGGATGGACGGCATGCTCGCCGAGTTCCGCGACGTTCTGGCCGGCGTCTCCTTCGCCGAGCCGACGCTGCCGATCGTCTCCAACCTGACCGGACGGCACGCGAGCGCCGAGGAGTTGACCGACCCGGACTACTGGGTTCGGCAGGTCCGCGGTGCGGTGCGCTTCGCCGACGGCGTGGCACACCTGCGCGCGGCCGGCACCGGAACCTTCCTGGAACTGGGCCCCGATGCGGTACTGACCGCCATGGTCCACGACTGCGTCGCCGCGCCGACCGACCCGGAGGCGGGCGCCACCCGCGACATCGGCATTCGCTCCGCGCTGCGCCGAGGCCACGCGGAGATCGAGGCGCTGCTCGCCGCGGTCGCGTTCGCCCACGTACGCGGTTGCCCGACCGATCGGGCCGCGCTGCTCACCCCCGCCGCGCGCGGGCATGTCGACCTGCCCACCTACGCCTTCCGGCGCCGGCGCTACTGGCTCGACACGACCGCGAGTGGCCCCGCCGATGCCGCCGGGCTCGGGCTGATTCCGGCCGGACACCCGTTGCTGGCGGCCACCGTGCGGCTCGCCGGCGCCGATGCGGTCATGTTGACCGGCCGGATCTCGCTCCAGGCCCAGCCCTGGTTGGGCGATCACGCGGTCGCCGGAACGGTGTTGTTGCCCGGCACCGCCTTCGCGGAGCTGGTCATGCAGGCGGGCGATCGGGTCGGCTGCGGACGCGTCGACGAACTGACGCTCCGAGCACCGCTCGTGCTGTCCGCCCACGGTGCGTACGCCCTCCAGGTGCAGGTGGAACCGCCCGCTGCCGACGGGCGTCGGGCGGTGGGCGTGTACTCCCGGGACGAAGCGGTGGGCGAGGACGGCGAATGGACCTGCCACGCCGCGGGATTCCTGGCCGAGGACGCCGCCGAAGCGGTGTTCGACCTCGCCGCCTGGCCGCCGGTCGGGGCCCGGGCGATCGACATCGACGACTTCTACCCGCAGGCCGCCGAGGCCGGTTACGGCTACGGGCCCGCCTTCCAGGGGCTGCGTGCGCTGTACCGGGACCCGGACGGCACGCTGTTCGCCGAGGTCGAGGCGCCTGCCGAACACGCCGACGACGCGGGTCGGTTCGGCATCCATCCCGCTCTGCTCGACGCCGCGCTGCATGCGCTGATCGCGGATGATCCGGACCCGGCCGGCCCCGGTCGGGAGCAGGCGATGCGGCTGCCCTTCGAGTGGAACGGCCTGCGGCTGCACGCGGCCGGGGCGTCCGCGCTCCGGGTGCGCCTGGCCGCGGTCGACGGGGAGACCGACCGGATCGCGGTTTGGGCCGCCGACGGCACCGGGCGGCCGGTGTTCTCGGCCGAGTCGCTCGAACTGCGCTCCGCCGACCCGGCACGACTGGGTGCCGCCGCCACGTCGGCGGACTCCCTGTACCCGGTGGTGTGGACCCCGGTCGGCCGCCCGGCCGGGCCGGACACCGCCGAATCGCCCGAACTCCCGGGTTCCGGACCGGAACCGGACCCGACCGTCCTCGACTGCACATCCGTTCCGCCGGCCGCCGCGGACCTCGGGCGGGCCGCCGAAGCGGCTGCCGTCGACCTGCTCGCGGCCGTGCAGGCATGGCTGACCAAGCCGACGACCGACGAAGCGGGTGCGTCGCGCCGTGTGGTGGTGACGCGTGGCGCGGTGGCGGCGGCTCCCGGCGATTCGGTCACCGACCTCGTCCGTGCCCCCCTCTGGGGATTGATGCGATCGGCGCAGAGCGAGCACCCCGACCGGTTCCTGCTGGTCGATCTCGACCCGAACCACGACGCCGACACGGTGGACCCGGTCGAGGTGGCCCGCATCGCCCTGGCTGCGGGTGAGACCCAGGTCGCCGTACGCGCGGGCGCCGTGCTCGCACCGAGGCTGGCCCGGGCGGATCGTGGCGGGACGTTGGTACCGCCGTCCGGCCCCTGGCGGTTGGACGGCGTACCGCGCGGGACGCTGGAGGGCCTGGCGCTCGTGCCGGCGCCGGAGGCGCAGTTGCCGCTGTCGGCCGGCCGGGTGCGGATCGCGGTGCGGGCGGCGGGGCTCAATTTCCGGGACGTGTTGATCACGCTGGGGATGTATCCGGGTGCCGCGTCGATGGGTGGCGA
>NZ_JBHZAV010000304.1:0-7347 GCF_042754445.1 Embleya sp. NPDC059213 | reverse complement strand
CACGGCCGGGGCGCCCCCCCCCCGGGGCCCCGGGCGGGGGGTCCACCCCCCCCCCCCACCCCCCGGGGGGCGGGGTGGGGCGGGGGGGGCCGGCCCGGCGCCCCCCGGGGGGCCCCGCCGCCCGGGACGAACTCTCGCGCCCCGAATACCACCGCGACGACCCCAGCCCGGTCCGCCGGGCCCTGGAGTGGTTTCTCGACCACCTGGGCGACCTGATCTCCCGGGCCGGCGACCACAGCCCCGGTGGTGGTCTCGGCCTCGTGGTGATCGTGCTCCTGGTGATCGCCGCGCTCGTGGTGTTGCGGCTGCGGCTGGGTCCGCTGCGCACCGCCCGCCGCGCCGAGCTGCCGCTCTACGGCGAACAGGGCCCGTTGTCGGCCGCCGAGCACCGTGCCGCCGCCGACGCGCACGCCGACCGGGGGCACTGGGACGAGGCGGTACGGGAACGCTTCCGGGCGATCGTGCGGGCCCTGGAGGAGCGTGCCGTGCTCGACGTACGCCCCGGCCGCACCGCCGACGAGGCCGCCGCCGAGGCCGGCCGGGCGCTGCCCGAGGCCGCTGCGGACCTGCGGGCCGCCGCCGCGACCTTCGACGACGTGCACTACGGCGGGCGTACCGCCGACCGGGAGCTGGACCGCGACCTGCGCGAGCTGGACACCCGCTGCGCCGCCGCCCGCCCACGCGTGGACGAACGGATGCCCCGATGAGCGACACCGCGCTCGGCCCCACCACCGAGCAGGTCTGGCGCCGGGTGCGCACGCCGCTCGCCCTGGTCGCCCTGGTCCTGATCGTGGTCTCCGCCCTGATCCTGATCCGCGGCGACCGGCACGAGGGCCGGCTCGACCCGCGCTCCACCCACCCGCAGGGCAGCAAGGCCCTGGCCCAACTGCTGCGGGCCCGCGGCGTCGAGGTGCACCTGGCCCGCTCCGCCGACGAGGCCGCCCGGGCGATCCGCCCGGACAGCACCCTCGTGGTGCCCTTCCCCGACCTGCTCGCCGACGACCGGCTGCGCACCGTCGCCGCCGCCGGGCCCGCCCGCACGGTGCTGGTCCGCCCCGGCGAGGCCGCGCTGGCGATCCTGGCGCCCGGCGTGCACACCGCCCGCGACGCGGGCCGGCGCACCCTGCAACCGCGCTGCGAACTGCCCGCCGCGACCCGGGCCGGCGACGCGGACACCGGCGGCGCCCGGTTCGACCTCGACCTGCTCCCCGACGCCACCGGTTGTTATCCCTACGCGGGCCGCCCGACCCTGGTCCGCACCCCGCCCCGCGCCGGCCACGACACCGTCGTGCTCGGCTCCGACCGCCCGCTGGTCAACGACCGCCTCGACGACAACGGCAACGCCGCCCTCGCGCTCAACCTGCTCGGGGCCCATCCGCACCTGGTCTGGTACCTGCCCGGCGCCGACGAACTCCCGCCCGCCGACGACTCGCTGTGGGACCTGCTGCCCGCCGGCTGGCGCTGGGGCGCCGCACAACTGGCCGTCGCCGCCGTCCTGCTCGCCCTGTGGCGGGCCCGCCGACTGGGCCCGGTGGTGACCGAACCGCTCCCGGTGGTGGTCCGCGCCGCCGAGACCGTCGAGGGCCGCGCCCGGCTCTACCGCCGCGGCCGCGCCCGCGACACCGCCGCCGAACTGCTGCGCGCCGCCGCCCGCGAACGCATCGCCCGCGTCCTGGGCGCCGACCCCACCGAGGCCGCCCTGATCGCCTCGGTCACCGCCCGCACCGACCACACGCCCGCGCACCTGCACGCCCTGTTGTACGGTGCGAGCCCGGAGAGCGACGAAGCCCTCGTCGCCCTGTCCGACGAACTCGACGCGCTGATAAGGCAGGTACGCACGACGTGAGCGCACCCGAGCAGACCCGCGAGGCGCGCGACGCCCTCGAAGCCCTGCGCGGCGAGATCGGCAAGGCCGTGGTCGGCCAGGACGCCGCCGTCACCGGACTGGTGATCGCCCTCCTGTGCCGGGGCCACGTACTCCTGGAGGGCGTGCCCGGCGTCGCCAAGACGCTGATGGTGCGCGCCCTGGCCCGCAGCCTGGAACTGACGACCACCCGCGTGCAGTTCACCCCCGACCTAATGCCGGGCGACGTCACCGGCTCGATGGTCTACGACGCGCGCACCGCCGCGTTCTCCTTCCGCGAGGGCCCGGTGTTCACCAACCTGCTCCTCGCCGACGAGATCAACCGCACCCCGCCCAAGACCCAGGCCGCCCTGCTCGAAGCCATGGAGGAGCGCCAAGTCTCGGTCGACGGCACCACCCGCCCGCTGCCCGACCCGTTCATGGTCGCCGCGACGCAGAACCCGATCGAGTACGAGGGCACCTACCCGCTGCCCGAGGCCCAGTTGGACCGCTTCCTGCTCAAGCTCACCCTGCCGCTGCCCGAACGCGACGACGAGATCGTGGTGCTGCGCCGGCACGCGGAGGGCTTCGACCCGCGCGACCTCGAAGCCGCCGGCGTCCGCCCGGTCGCCGGCGCCGCGGACCTGGCCGCCGGCCGCCGCGCCGTGGCCGCCCTGCGCGTCGAGCCGGACATCCTGGCCTACGTCGTGGACATCTGCCGAGCCACCCGCACCTCCCCGTCACTGGCCATGGGCGTCTCCCCGCGCGGCGCCACCGCGCTGCTCGCCGCCGCCCGCGCCTGGGCCTGGCTGGCCGGCCGCGACTACGTCACCCCCGACGACGTCAAGGCCCTGGCCCGACCGGCACTGCGACACCGGGTACGGCTGCGCCCCGAGGCCGAGATGGAAGGTGTGACCCCCGACGTGGTGATCGACGCCGTCCTGGCGCACACCCCGGTCCCGCGTTAACCGCCGATGGCCCTGACCGGTCGTGCCGTCCTGGCCGCAGCACTGGGCATCCTGGTGGTCGGCCTGCTGCTGCCCTCGCTGCTCGGCCTGGCCGTGGTCGAGGGCGCCCTGCTGCTCGCCGTCCTCGTCGACCTGCTGCTCGCCCCCGGCGTCCGCACCCTGACCTTCGACCGCGGCGGCGACACCGCGGTCCGCCTCGGCGAACGCGCCGAGGTCACGCTGACCGTCACCAACCCCGGCCCCCGGCCCCTGCGCGGCCGACTGCGCGACGCCTGGCCACCCAGCACCGGCACCACTGCCCAGCGGCACGACCTGCGCATCCCCGCCGGCGAACGCCGCCGGCTCACCACCACGATGACCCCGACCCGCCGCGGCGACCGCAACGCCCACCGGATCACGGTGCGTTCCGTCGGCCCGCTCGGCCTGGCCGCCCGCCAGGGCTCCCACCACGTACCGTGGCGACTGCGCGTGCTGCCCGGCTTCCCCAGCCGCCGACTGCTCCCCTCGAAACTGGAACGCCTGCGCGAACTCGACGGCCGCTCGGCCCTGCTCACCCGAGGCGCGGGCACCGAGTTCGACACACTGCGCGAATACGTCCCCGGCGACGACGCGAAATCGATCGACTGGCGCGCCTCCGCCCGCAACCAGGGCGTCGTGGTGCGCACCTGGCGCCCCGAACGCGACCGCCACATCCTGGTCGTCCTCGACACCGGCCGCACCTCGGCCGGCCGCATCGGCGACGTCCCCCGCCTGGACGCGGCGATGGACGCGACCCTGCTGCTGACCGCCGTCGCCAACCACGCCGGCGACCGGGTCGACCTGCTCGCCTACGACCGTCGAGTCCGCGCCGAGGTACGCCGCGCACCCCGAAACGGCATACTCCCGGCCTTCGTCCAGGCGATGGCCACGCTGGAACCGGAGTTGGTCGAACCCGACGCCCGATCCCTGACCGCCGAAATCCTGCGCCGCACCCCGCGCCGCTCACTGATCGTGCTGATCACCGGCCTGGAACGGGAGGCGGTCCAGGAGGGCATCCTCCCGGTACTCCCCCGACTCGCCGCCCGACACGAGGTGATCGTGGCCGCCGTCGCCGACCCGGCAATCACCGCGATGGCCGCCCGCCGAGGCAACGTGACAGCGATCTACGAGGCCGCCGCCGCCGAACGCGAACTCGCCGAACGCCGGGCAACAGCAGCCGAGTTGCGACGAGGAAGCGTAACCGTCGTGGACGCACCCCCGGGGGAGTTGGCGTCGGCACTCACGGACACGTATTTGGCACTGAAGCTGGCGGGGCGGCTGTAGGGCGGGCGTGGGGAGGGCGGTTGGCGAACGGGTGGTTGTGGAACGGCCGTTGCGGAACGGGCTGTTGTGGAACGGGCTGTTGTGGAACGACCGTTGCGGAACGGGCCGTTGGGGAACCACCCGTTGTGGAACAGGCCGTTGTGGGGCGGGACTTGTGGGTGGCAGTCGACAGTCGGTTCGAGCCGTGGTGCCGCCGGCTCGACCTCCTGGTGTCACATGCCCGTTCGCCCACGCCCAGGCCAGGCGGCGATCCCAACTCGATTGTGGGCCGCCGGCTTGGCCTGGATGTTCGCGATATGCGTCTTTACGGCACCGACGGTGCGCCGACGGTGCTGTACAACTCCGCGCCGATCTCGGCGTTGGTGTGCTCGCAGGCGATCAACCGGACGATCTCGCGCTCGCGGGTGGTGAGCGGGTCCGCGGCCGGTTGGTCGGGTACGGCGCAATGGCCTATGGCCGGCGCCGGGGGCGCGGTCGGGTGCGCCGACAGCCGGTCCAGCAGGCGGAGGGTGACCTGCGGGCTGATCAACGTGCCACCTGCCATCGCCGCCCGGACCGCCTCGATCAGCAACGTCTCCCGGACTGCTTGAGCAGGAAGCCACAGTCCAGCACAGGTCTTCCGACACGGGGGACCGCTGAGGTGGTCGGTTGGGGGCGGGCTGGGATTGAGATTGGGGTCTGAGGCAGGAGTTGGGTGGCCCTGGGGGCCTTCCTGCCGGGTGGGTGGGGTGCTCGCCGCCTGCGGTGCGTCTTGGTTGGGTTGGGTGCGGGTGGCTCAGTGCTAAACGGTCGGCGTGGGCTGGTGGAGGTGGGGCCGGTCCCGGGGTCGCCGGTGGCCGGGAGCCTTGGGTTTCCCGGCGAGAGGTGGGTGTTGCTTGGCGGGAAAGGCGCTGGCAACGGCGCGGAAGGCTGGGCGGCCCGGTGAGGTCCGCCGGGGGGCCTTTCCGAGTGGGCCGGGCGTTCACGGCCGGCGGTCGCGTCTTGGTCGGCAGCGGGAGGCTCAGTGCTAAACGGTCGGCGTGGACCGGCGGAGATCAGCCCGGTCCCACGGTCACCGGCGGTCAGGAGCCCTGAGCTTCCCGGCGAGACACGGGCGTTGCCTGCGGGAAAAAGCGCTGGCAACGGCGGAGCGGGAGGGCGCTTGCGTCGGGTCGGCCGGGGAGCCTTCCCGAGTGGGCCGGGCGTTTGCGGCTGGCGGTCGCGTCTTGGTCGGCGGCGGGTGGCTCAGGGCTAAACGGTCGGCGTGGACCGGCGGAGAATGGCCCGGTCCCACCGTCACCGGCGGCCGGGAGCCTTTAGTTCCCCGGCGAGACCTGGGCGTTGCTCGCCGGAAAGGCGCCGGCAACGGCGGAGCGGGTGGGGCGGCCCGGTGAGGTCCGCCGGGGGGCCTTTTCGAGTGGGTCGGGAGCGTTTCGGTGGGCGTTTCGGGTCGGGTGGCCGGGTGGAGGGCTGTCTGAGGGATTCGAGGGTCACGATCGGGATCCCGAGGCTGCTTCGCACACTCGGGATTTCGCTGACCTGCGGTTTTGCGGGGTTGTGCGGCGTGAGTGCGTGTCGAGGGCCGGTTTGTGAATGCCGGTGGTGGATTGCGTGTGGGCAGGGTTCTCGGTGGGCGTTTCGGGTCGGGTGGCGGGAAGGGCGGCCCGGTGAGGGGCGCCGGGAGTCTTTCCGGGGGGTCGGGTCTGTTCCGGTGGGCGTTTGGGGTCGGGGCGGTCGAGCGGGAGGCCGTCCGAAGGCCGTCTCAGGGGTTCGAGGGTCACGATCGGGATCCCGGGACTGCTTCGAGCGCGCGGCTTCCCGCTGACCTGCGGTTTTACGGGACCGACCGGGAGGAGCGCGTGTCGAGGGCCGGGTTGTGCACTCCGGCGACCGAAACCGCCCACTCACCGCCCACTCTTCTTCTCGTTTCCCGCCACCGCCCACCCACCGCAGGCCGCAACGGCCCGACCCACTCGGAAAGGCTCCCCGGCGGACCTCACCGGGCCGCCCTCCCGCTCCGCCGTTGCTGGCGCCTTTCCGGCGAGCAACACCCACCTCTCGCCGGAGGACTCAGGGCTCCCGGCCGCCGGTGACGGTGGAACCGGGCCATTCTCCGCCGGTCCACGCCGACCGTTTAGCACAAGGCCATCCGCCGCCGACCAAGACGCGACCGCCGGCCGCAACGGCCCGACCCACTCGGAAAGGCTCCCCGGCGAACCCGACCGGACCGCCCTCTCTCCGCGCCGTTGCCAGCGCCTTTCCCGGCAAGCAACACCCACCTCTCGCCGGAGGACCCAGGGCTCCCGGCCGCCGGTGACGGTGGAACCGGGCCGATCTCCGCCGGTCCACGCCGACCGTTTAGCACAAGGCCATCCGCCGCCGACCAAGACGCAACCGCCGGCCGCGAACACCCGGCCCACTCGGAAAGGCTCCCCGGCGAACCCGACCGGGCCGCCCACCCTTCCGCGCCGTTGCCGGCGCCTTTCCCGGCAAGCAACGCCCACGTCTCGCCGGGGGACTCAGGGCTCCCGGCCGCCGGTGACGGTGGGACCGGGCCGATCTCCGCCGGTCCACGTCGACCGTTTAGCACTGAGCCTCCCGCTGCCGACCAAGACGCGACCGCCGGCCGCAACGGCCCGGCCCCCTCGGGAAGGCTCCCCGGCGAACCCGACCGGGCCGCCCACCCTTCCGCGCCGTTGCCAGCGCCTTTCCCGGCAAGCAACACCCACCTCTCGCCGGAGGACTCAGGGCTCCCGGCCGCCGGTGACCGTGGGACCAGGCCCACCTCCACCAGCCCACGCCGACCGTTTAGCACTGAGCCACCCGCCGCCGACCAAGACGCAACCGCCCGCCGCAAGCGCCCGGCCCACTCGAAAGGTCCCCCGGCGAACCCGACGCAAGCACCCACCGGCTCCGCCGTTGCCGGCGCCTTTCCGGCGAGCAACACCCACCTCTCGCCGGAGGACTCAGGGCTCCCGGCCGCCGGTGACCGTGGGACCGGGCCATTCTCCGCCGGCCCACGCCGGCCGTTCAGCACTGAGCCTCCCGTGCCCGGCCCGGCCGAAATTCCCCGCAGCCCCGAAACGCAAAAAAGGGCCCGGGAAAGGGCCCGGGAAACGCGAAAGGCCCATCCCTGTTCGGGATGGGCCTTTCACACGTAGATTCCGGCGGCGTCCTACTCTCCCACACCCCTTCGAGTGCAGTACCATCGGCGCTGGAGAGCTTAGCTTCCGGGTTCGGAATGAGACCGGGCGT
>NZ_JBHZAV010000303.1:0-7374 GCF_042754445.1 Embleya sp. NPDC059213 | reverse complement strand
CCGCCGGGGTGGGTCACCGCGGTGGTTCTTCCCCGCGCCCCCCACTCCACCCGCCCACCGGGGGGGCGGGCCCGGCCGGGGCGGGGGGGGGGGGTCCCGCGCCGGCCCCCCCCCCCCCCCTCGGCCGCCCATCACCGGCAGTCTCTCGATCGAGGAGACCTCCCGCATGGTTCTCATCGTCCAGAAGTACGGCGGCTCCTCGGTGCACAGCATCGAGCGCATCCGACGAGTCGCCGAACGTGTGGTGGCCACCCACCGGGAAGGCCACGATGTCGTCGTGGTGTTGTCCGCCATGGGTGACACCACCGACGAACTGCTCGACCTGGCCCGGCAGGTCGCCCCCCTCCCCCATCCACGCGAACTCGACATGCTGGTCACGGCGGGCGAGCGCATCTCCAACGCCCTTGCCGCGCTGGCGATCCGCGCCCTGGGTGAGCGGGCCTGCTCGCTCACCGGTGCCCAGGCCGGGGTGTTCACCACCTCGGAGTACGGCAACGCGCGCATCGTCGAGGTGGCGCCGCAGCGCATCCGGCGGGAACTCGACCGGGGCGCCATCGTCCTGGTCGCCGGATTCCAGGGACTGAGTCGGGATACCGACGACGTCACCACGCTGGGACGCGGCGGTTCGGACACCACGGCCATCGCCCTGGCCGCCGCGCTCAAGGCCGACGTCTGCGAGATCCACACCGACGTCGACGGGGTCTACAGCGCGGATCCCCGGATCGTTCCGCACGCCGCACTGCTCGACCACATCGGCTACGAGGCGATGCAGGAGATGGCGGCGGCCGGCAGCAAGGTGCTGGCGCTGCGCTCGGTCGAGTACGCCCGCCGCTGCGGCGTGCCCGTCCACGTGCGATCCGCGTACGGCGACCGGCCCGGAACCACGGTGTCCGGCGCACCCGACGACGGCGACACCGGCCGGTCGACGATCACCGGCGTGGCCCACGACACCTCCGGGACCAAGGTCACCGTGACCGGCGTACCGAACCACCCCGGGGCGGTGGGCCGGTTGGTGCGGACCGTCGCCGATGCCGGGGGTGAGATCGACATGCTCGTGCACAACGCGGCGTCGCCGACCGGCGGACCCACCGACCTGACCTTCGTGCTGGCCGCGGAGGGTGCGCTCGCCGCGTTGGCCGCCCTGCGCGCGTGTGCCGAGGAGATCGGCGTCGAGGAGGTGAGCCACGACGAGGACGTCGGCAAGATCTCGCTGATCGGCAGCGGCATGCGGACCTGCCCCGGCGTGACCGCGACGTTCTGCGAGACGCTCGCGGCGGCGGGGGTCAACATCGAGATCATCTCGACCTCGGAGATCCGGATCTCGGTGTTGTGTCGCACGGCCCGGGTCGCCGACGCGGTGCGCGCCCTGCACACCGCGTTCGACCTCGACACGACCGAGGAGGCACCGGTGCACGCGGGCACCGGCCGCTAGACACCGGCCGCCGAACCCCGGCCATCGAACATCGGCCGCCGGACATCGAGGACGGTACGGGCCGCCCGGGCGGGCGGCCCGTACCGCTTGTCAATGTCAAGCATCTCGGTAGGGTGTGCGGGGCAACCGGCGATCGTCTGGAAGGCGAGGCGGGCATGACAACCGACACCACCGACACCGCGGAACTGGACGCGCTGCTCCGGGACTGCGTGGCCCGGGGCACCGCGTCCGTCGTGCGGGCCCGGCACGCGGTCAACCTGCCGATGCTCGACCTGTGGGCCGACGCCCTCGGCGACCCCAACCCGGTCTACCGCGACGCGAGCGCCGCCGCCGCGACCGGACGGGCCGGGATCGTCGCGCCGCCGACCATGATCCAGGCGTGGACCATGCCCTCGCTGCCGGCACTGGCGGCCACGCTGTCGCAGGTCCCCGGGTACGCGCCCTACCTGGACGGGGAAACACCGACCGGCACGGCGTCCGACAACCCGACGGCCGCCGCGCACCGCCTGCTGACCGCACACGGCTACGCCGCCCGCGCGGCGACGCGATGCCGGCAGGAGTACCACCGCGAGGCGCGCATCGGCGACCACCTCACCTGCGAGAGCGCGCTCACCACGGTGTCCGCGCGCAAGCGCACGGCGCTGGGCCCGGGATACTTCGTCACCACGCGGATGACCTTCCGCGACCAGGACGAGGCGAAGGTCGCGACCGTCGACTGGACCGTACTGTGCTTCCGCACCCCCAAGCGGCAACCCCCCGTCGCCGCCGCGCCGGACACCCGCGCGGAACCCCCGCGGCCCACCACCGCGAGCGGCCGCACCTGCCGCCCGCTCACCGCGGCCCCGCAGGTGGGCGACCGCACCCCGGTCACCACGATCCCGATCACCCCCACCTTCGTGATCGCGACCGCCTTCGCCACCCAGGACTTCTACGCCGCCCACCACGACGCCGACTGGACGCGCACCTCGCTGCACCGCCCCGGCATCTTCACCAACATCCTCGCCACCACGGGCCTCGTCGGCGGCGTGGTCACCGACTGGGCCGGCCCCGCCACCCGCCTCCTGGAAGTCGACCTGCGCCTGCTCGCCCCCAACCACACCGGCGACACCCTCACCCTCGACGGCGTGGTGACCGCCGTGCGCGGCAACGACCTGGAACTCCGGGTCACCGGCACCAACTCCCTGGGCCCCCACGTGCAAGCCGGCGTCCGCGCCCATCTCCCCGCCTGACCTCCACCCCGGTCACCGATCACCGTCGGCGCACGCGTCGGTGATGGCCTCGTCGAGGATCGTGAGGCCGAGGGTGAGTTCGGCTTCGGTGGCGGTCAGGGGTGGGGCGATGCGGAAGACGCCGCCCATGCCGGGGAGTTGCACGATGTTCATGTGCAGGCCCAGTTCGAGGCAGCGGCGGGTGATGCGTGCGCCCAGTTCGTCCGAGGTTCGCTTCGACTCGTGGTCGACGGTGAGTTCGAGGCCGGCCAGCAGGCCCCGGCCGCGGATGTCGCCGACGACCGGGTGGCGCCCGGCGAGTTCGGTCAGGCCGCGGCGCAGGAAGCCGCCGAGCGAGCGGGCGCGCTCGGCGAGCCCGTCGCGAACCAGCACGTCCAGCACGGTGTTGCCGACCGCGGCCGGCAGCGGATCGGCGACGTGCGTGGTGAAGAACAGGAATCCGCGCTCGTGCGCCTCCTGTTCGATCTCGGCGCTGGTGACCACCGCGGCGAGGGGCAGTCCCGCACCGAGTGTCTTGGACAGCGTGAGGATGTCGGGGACGACGCCGTCGCGCTCGAACGCGTACCAGGACCCGGTGCGGCACAGGCCGGTCTGCGCCTCGTCCAGGATCAGCAACATGCCGCGTTCTCGGCACTTGTCACGCAGGGCCGCGAAGTAGCCGGCCGGCGGCTCGATGACGCCGCCCGAGCTGAGGATCGGTTCGACCAGGCACGCGGCCAGGCTGCCGGTCGACTGGGCGTCGATCAGGTCGAAGGCGAAGTCGAGTTGACGCCGCCAGTCCAGCGAGCCGTCCGCCGCGGTGAAGTCGGGCCGGTACACGTTCGGCACGGGGATGGCGAAGTTGCCCGGCGCGCCGGGCCCGTAGCCCTTGCGGCCGGCACTGTAGGTGGCGGACGCGGCGGCCTGCGTCATGCCGTGCCAGGACCGCGCGAACGAGACGATCTCGTGCCGGCCGGTGACCAGCTTGGCCATCCGGATCGCGGCCTCGTTCGACTCGGCGCCGGTGGTGAGCAGCAGCACCTTCTCCAGCGGCGCGGGCAGCGTCTCGGCCAGCCGCCGGGCCAGGTCGACCACCGGGCGGCTGAGCATGCCGCTGTAGAGGTGGTCGAGGGTGGCCACCTGCCGTCGCACGGTCGCCACGATGTCCGGGTGCGAGTGGCCGAGGATCGCGCTCATCTGCCCGGAGGTGAAGTCGAGGATCTTGCGGCCGGTGGCGGTGAAGACGAAGCTCCCGGCCGCATGGTCGATGATCTCGCGGGTGAACTCGCCGCCGTAGCGCACGAGATGCCGTTCGGCATCGGTCCAGAAGGTTTCCGCGGACGCCGGGGCGGTGTTCGAAGCAGTCATGTTCCCGACGGTAGGTCGCGGTCGAGCAACACGTCCAGCACACGATTCCGGCTGTCCTGTTCGGCAAAACCGCACAACAATCGGGGGATGATGAACCCCTGGCGGCTGCGGCTGCTGAGCCAGTTGGACACCCTGGGCACCATCCGGGCGGTCGCCCAGGCCGCCAACCTGAGCCCCTCCAGCGTGTCCCAACAGCTCGCCGTGCTGGAGGCCGAGACCCGTACCCAGCTCCTGGAACGCACCGGACGCCGGGTGAGGCTGACCTCGGCCGGGCTGATCCTGGCCCGGCGGGCGCGGGCGATCCTCGACCACATGGACGGTGTCGAGGAGGAACTGCGCGGGTTCGGCGAGGAACCCGCCGGGCTGGTTCGGTTGGGCGCGTTCCAGAGCGCGATCCACTCGATGGCGGTGCCGGCGGTGACCCGACTGGCGCGCGAACATCCGCACCTGGACGTCGAGTTGCTGGAGCTGGAGCCGCACGAGAGCATGCCCGCGCTGCGGGTCGGCGACGCGGACGTGATCATCACGACCACCGACTTCGACGAGTTGCCGTTGGGGCCCGACCTCGACCTCGTGCCGCTGACCACGGACCCGATCGTGCTGGTGCTCCCGCCCGAGCACCCCGCGGCCGGGCGCGGCGCGGTGGACCTGGCGGCCTGCGCGGGCGAGCCGTGGGCGTTCGACATGCCGCAGTCGTACATGGCCAACCTCGCGCTGCGCCTGTGTCGCCGGGCACGGTTCGAGCCGAGGGTGGTGTGCCGGTTCAGCAACTACATGATGACCCTGCAACACGTCGAGGCCGGCCTGTCGATCGCCCTGCTGCCCGGCTTGGCGGTCGACCACCGCTACCGCGTCGTCACCCGCGAACTCGCGACCCCGGTGACCCGCACGATCACGGCCGCGATCCGCCGGGGCTCGCCACCGCGCGCCGCGGTCCGCGCGGTGCTGGACGCGCTACGGCACAACCCGGTCCCGTCGTTGCCGGAACACGAGTGAGGCACCGCGCCGACCGACTTCACTCGATCACGAAACGATAACGGGTTCGGACCGGAAGTTCGCTCTTTATTCAACCGGCCGACGGCCGTTCGTGGGTGACCGATCCCCGACCCGTTGCATGGTTGGTGGCGCACGCTCTCGCAGGTACCGGCAGCGCCATCGGTACCCGCGGCGAAAGGCAGCCGGGCCGACCGCGCGAACGCGATCGGCCCGGCGGGCCTGTGGCGGTTGCCCCCGCCTCGGCCCGACCCCACTCCGGTTCATCCACCGAGGGAGTTATCGAAGTGTACGGATCCACGCGTGCCAAACGCGGTCTCGCCGCCGTCGCGGTCGCCGCGGTCGGCGTTCCGCTCGCCCTGGCCGGCGCCGCGCTCGCCGCCTCGCCCGCCGCGGGCGACGCCCTGCCGTCGTTGCCCGGCGGCACCAAGAAGGCCAAGACCCTGGTCATCGGCATCGACGGGCTGCGCTTCGACAAGCTGCAGAGCGGCGACGCACCCAACCTCAAGGCCCTGATGGCCGGCGGCACCACCGCGTCGAGCAACCTGTACGCCCAACCGTTCGCACCCACCGTCTCCGGCCCCGGCTGGTCCACCATCGCCACCGGCGTCTGGCCGGACAAGCACGGCGTGCACGACAACTCGTTCGCCGGGTCGCGGTACGACAAGTACCCCGACTTCGCGACCCGGCTGGAGACCGCCCAACCGGCCGCCTCCACCCTCGTGGTCGGCGCGTGGGCGCCGATCTCGTCCACGATCTTCTCGCCCAGGGTCGACGTGCGGGTGGCCACCGACGAGAACGACGACCTCGCCGCCGCCGACACCGCGCAGTACCTGTCCACCGGCAACCCCGACGTCGCGTTCATGCACCTGGACGAGGTCGACGGGGCCGGACACAACACCGGCGGCACCAGCGCCGACTACGCGAAGGCGGTGCACGAGGCCGACACCCGGGTGGGCAGGGTCCTCGACGCGCTGCGGGCCCGGCCGACCTACGCCCAGGAGGACTGGCTGATCATGGTCACCACCGACCACGGCCACACCGACTCCGGTGGCCACGGCGGCGACACCCCGCAGGAGCGCCAGACCTTCGTCATCGCGAACGGCGGCGGCATGCCGGCCGGCGCCGTGCGCAACGACGTGCGCCTCGTCGACATCGCGCCCACCGTGCTCAAGCACGAGGGTGTCCGGATCGACCCGGCGTGGGGCCTGGACGGGCAGCCGATCGACGAGATCAAGCCCGACGCCTTCGACGCGCTGCGCCCGATCCTGTCCGAGCGCGTGGACGAGAGCGGCATCCCCGCCGGCATCAAGGGCTTCACCCACACCGCGCCGCAGGGCTGGTCGATCGACAACTCGGCGATGCCCGCCGGCGGCGTGACCGAGTGGCGCGGCTGGTCGTTCGCCACCGACGAGTTCTTCACCCGCACCGAGGGCGGCGGCCAGGCCCGCGAGGGCAACGTGCGCAGCCGCAACGTGTTCGCCGTCGCCGACTCCGACGAGTGGGACGACAAGGCGCACGCCGCCGGGCAGTTCGACTCGACCCTGGTCTCCCCGGCCTACCCGGTCGAGGGCAGGACCAAGGCGGAGCTGAGCTACGTCAGCGACTACCAGGTCGACGGCCCGCAGACCGGCGACGTGTACGTGTCCTGGGACGGCGGCACACCCAAGCCGATCAAGTCGTACCGCACGAACGTCAACCAGGTCGAGCGCCTGACCCTCGACGTCCCGGCCGGCGCCAAGACCGCGCAGATCCGGTTCCGCTACACCGGCACCAACAGCCGCTTCTGGGCCGTCGACCAGGTCTCGTTCACCGCGGGCGGCAGCACCGACCCGGGCGGCGACCCGCTGTCCGGCAGCCAGGTGATCACCACCACCGTCAAGAACACCGGCGGGCTGACCATGACGGTCGCCGGCCCGACGGTCACCCTGCCCTCGCCCGAACTGACCGCCGCGGGCGACCGGTTGGCCACCTCGGGTGCGCTGAACACGGTCCAGGTCACCGACCTGCGCATCGCCGACCCGGGCTGGAACGTCAGCGGCCAGGTCACCGACTTCACCGCCGAGGGCGGCGCGTCCTTCGACGGCTCGGCGCTCGGCTGGACCCCGAAGGTCGTCAAGGCCGGCGACGGTCAGCGGGTCAGCGCCGGCGGGCCGGTCGCGCCCGCGGCCGACGGCGGCGTCAAGACCGCCCGCACCCTCGGCGGAGCGGTGCCCGGCCACGGTCGCGGCACCGCCGTGCTCGGCGCCGACCTCGCCCTGAACCTGGCGACCACCACGGCGCCCGGCACCTACAGCGCGACCCTGACGGTCACCGCGATCTGACCCACCCCGGCCACAACGGCGGCGCGGGGTCCGGGTCGTCCCCGTACCC
>NZ_JBHZAV010000302.1:0-7440 GCF_042754445.1 Embleya sp. NPDC059213 | reverse complement strand
GAGGATGACGACGGTGTCGCCGGGGGCGATCGCCGGCGTACCGTCGGTGGGGTGCCAGGGGGCGAACGAGCGGACCCGGCGGGTCCGGCCGCGGACGGCGATCTCGCGCGCGTTGTCGCCGGTGCGCAGGTCGGCGGCCTCGTGGGCGAGCGTGTGCATCGGGTCGTGCGGGCCGAGGTCCAGGGTGCGCCAGCGCAGGCCCGGGGTCTCCTGGGCCAGCACACGCGGTAGCGCGCGGATCGCGGCGGCGGCGGGATCGAGCGGGTCGGTGGTCTCGACCCGTTCGCCGTGTCGGGTGAGCACGATCAGGCGGGTGGGAGCCTGCGCCCGAGCCGCCAGGGCGGCGGCGAAGCGGGCGAAGGCCCCGACGGCGGCCGTCACGGCGGCTGCGCCGTCGTCCGCCACCGATTCGACCTCGTGGACGAAGACCACGCCCGTGCAGGGTCGTTCGTCGACGATCGTGGTCGTTTCGGCGCCGGCTGCCGCAAGGGCACGACGGGCCGCGTCGGCGGCACGGTCGAGCCGGGCCCGACCCTCGGCCGCGGCGGCACCCGTCGCACCGGCCACGATCCAGCGTTCCCCCTGGAGCATGGAGGCGGCCGTCGGAGTGCTCTCGTGCCACACGGGGAGCTGGAGGAGTAGGTCGCGCCGCGGCGGTGTGCGGTCGGTGGGTACCGGATCGATCCACAGTCGGCGCGGGCGGCTGGGGTGTCCGGGCAGGGTCACCCGGCGACGTCCCGGACGGTGCAGGGCGCGGGCGTCGAGGTCGATGCCGTGGGTCCACAGGCGCCCGGCGGCGGCCAACAGCGCGGCCCGCTCCGCGCCTTCGTCGGCGCTGCCGAATCCGGCCAGGGCGGCGAGCAGCGTGGACGGTCGTTGTCGGCGTGCGGCCAGAGCGAGTTCGCCGCCGGGGCCGACCTGGAGCAGGATGCCCGCCCGGTCGCCGACCGCGGTGCGCAGCGCGCGCGAGAACAATACGGTGGAGCGCAGGTGGCGGACCCAGTGTTCGGGGTCGGCGCGTTCGTCGTCGCGCAGTTCCGCACCGGTGACGGTGGTGATCAGCGGAACGCTGCCCGGTGCCGGGCGCACCCGACGCGCGGCGGCGCGCAGGTCGGGGAGTGCGGGATCGACCAGGCGCGAGTGGGCCGCGGCGTCCAACCGCAGTCGCGTCGCGTCGACCCCGCGGGCACGCAGTTCCTCGTGCAGGGCCAGGATCGCCTCGGCCGGTCCGGCGAGCACGCACGCGTCGGGCGCATTGACCACGGCCAGGTCCAGTCGCGCGTGCCGGCGGGTCAGGTGTCGGGCCTCGGCCTCGGACAACTGCACGGCGAGCATCGCGCCCGCACCCGCCGCAGCGGCCATGCCCGCGCAGCGCACGGTGACCAGTTCGGCGGCGTCCGGCAGGGTCAGGATGCCGGCGGCGACCGCGGCGGCGTACTCGCCCAGGCTGTGCCCGAGCACCACGTCGGGTTCGATCCCCCACGAGCGCAACAACCGCGCGGTGGCCACCGAGACGGTGAACAGCGCGGGCAGCCCCACCCGCGGATCCCGGGCGGCTGCCTGCGCGGTCGACCGGCGTGCGTCCCCGAGCAGGAGGTCGCGCACGGGGTCGGCGAAGTGGGCGGTGCAGGCGTCCACGGCGGCGGCGAACTCGGGTTCGTCCCGGTAGAGTTCGGCGCCCATTCCGGCGTATTGGGCACCCCCGCCGGGGAAGGCCAGGATCAGTCGCGGGGGCGCGGGTTCGACCTCGTGGGCGGTGGCCGCGCGCAGCGCCGCGGCGGCGCCGGCGGGGTCGGCGCCCACCGCCGCGACCCGGTGGCGCAGGGCGGGACGGCCGGTGTGCAGGGTCGCGGCGATGTCCGCCAGGGCATCCGGACCGGCGGGGTCGGCCAGCACCTCGGCGAGGGCGTCGACCGCCTCCGGAAGGGCGGCGGCGCCGCGGGTGGACAGCAGCACGAGTTGGGGTCGCGGGTCGGGTGTGGGCGCGGTGGGGGTCGGTGCCTGGCCCAGCACGATATGGCAGTTGGTGCCCCCGATCCCGAAGGCGCTCACCCCCGCATGCCGAACTCCCGGCCACGGTCGGGTGGTGGTGGCGAGGGTGAACGGCGAGCCGGCGAGGTCCAGGGCGGGATTGACCGGGTGGCCGTGCAGGGAGGCCGGGATCACGCCGTGCCGCACCGCCAGGACGGCCTTGACGAAACCAGCGATCCCCGCGGCGGAATTGGCGTGCCCGATGTTGCCCTTGACCGAGCCGAGCGCGCACCACGCGGGGCCGGTGGCGCCGAACACCCGCCGCAGTGCCGCGACTTCGACCGCGTCGCCGAGCGGCGTGCCGGTGCCGTGGGCCTCGATGCAGCCGATGTCGGTGGGTTCGAGGCCGGCGACGGCGAGGGCTTCGGCCACCACCTGGGCCTGACCGCGAGGGGACGGTGCGGTGAACCCGGCCCGGTCGGCGCCGTCGTTGTCGACGGCGGATCCGAGCACTACGGCCAGGACGCGGTCACCGGCGGCCACGGCGTCCGCCAGACGGCGCAGCACGACCGCGCCCACGCCCTGGCTGTGCACGATGCCGGTGCCCCGGGCGCTGAACGGGCGTACCTGCCCATCGGCGGAGAACATCGCGTCGGGCACGTGCAGATACCCGCGGCCCTGCGGCACGATCAGCGACACCCCGCCGGCGAGCGCGGTGTCGCATTCGCCGGCGAGCAGGGCCTGGGCGGCGACGTGCACGGCGACCAGAGACGTCGAGCAGGTGGTGTTGACGGCCAGCGCGGGGCCGGTGAGGCCGAGCCGGTGGGCGACGTGCAGCGGGAGGTAGTCGGCGACGCCGGCCATCGCGGCCTGGAGGCTGCCGATCGGATCGGCCCCGACGCCGCCGGGATCGTGCCGGTCGCGCAGGTTGTGCGCGAGGTAGGCGCTGTGCGCGGATCCGGCGTAGACGCCGACGACTCCGGCGTCGGTGCCGGCGCCGTGACCGGCGTCGTCCAGTGCCCGGCGGCAACATTCGAGGAACAGGCGCTGTTGTGGGTCGGCGAGTGCGCCTTCGGCGTCGGTCATGCCGAACAGGTCGGGGTCGAACAGGTCCTGGCCGTCGATGAGCGCGCCGACGGGGACATATCCGGGGCGGCGCAGCAGGTCGGCCGGGACACCGCGGTCGGCGAGTTCGTCGGGGGTGAACCGGGTCAGCCCTTCGCGGGCGTCGAGCAGCAGGTCCCAGTAGGCGTCCGCGTCGGGTGCGCCGGGGAATCGACAGGCCAGGCCGACGACGGCGACGGCCGGCGGGGAGGCGGGGGCAAAATGGCTCATCGGGAGACCTCCTGGGCGCGGGCCCGGGCGGTCAGGCGGGACGGGCGGCCGGACGCGACGGTGTGCGCGGTGGTGGGGGTGGATCGCGCCGGCGCGGCGCGGCCGATCCGGATCGCGAGGGCGTGCGCGGTGGGGTGTTCGAACAGATCGACCACGGCGAGATCGCCGGTGCCCAGGGCCCGGAGCCGGCGATGGGCGCGGACCAGGTCGAGCGAGGACGCGCCCAGCACGAAGAAGGACGTGTGCGGTTCGACGGGTCGATCCAGCAGTTCGGTGAAGACGTCGACGACCGTGTCCAGCATGGCGGGGTCGATCCGGGTCGGCCGGGTGGCGGGCGGGGTGGCGATGGCCGGCTCGGCCGTCGGCACCTCGATGGCGGGCGCGGTGTCCTCGGTGCGAGCCCCGGTCGGATCCGCCGGGATCCGGAAGGCCACCAGGGCTCCGGCGTCGGGGATTTCGGGGGTCACGGTCAGGTCGTGTTCGTTCGCCTGTTGCCGGCGGGCCCGGGCCCAGTCGGCCGCGGCGTGCAGCGCGTCCAGCGGGTCGAGTGTCGCGCCCTGGGCTCGACGCACCGTCAGGGTCGGTTCCAGGCCCAGTCGGTGGGCGTGCGCCACGGCGTCGCGCAGCCACGCGGTGGGATCGGGGTCGGCGGTCGGCTCGGGCGCGTCCGGAGGGGCGGCCGCGGGCGGGCCGGCTTCGGCCAGCGCCGCATGGTCGATCTTGCCGTTCGCGGTGACCGGCAGCCGGTCCAGGACGACGTAGCGGGTCGGGATCATGTACGCGGGCAGTCGCTCGCGCAGCGACCCGGTCCAGCCTCGTTCGGTGTCGGCGTCGGGGCGTCGGCCGGGTTCGGGCACGACGTGGGCGATCAGGCGCGGTCGTCCGTCCGCCGTGCGTACGGCGGACACGACACACTGCCGCACGCCGGGCTCTCGGCTCAGGACCGCCTCGATCTCGCCCAACTCGATCCGGTGGCCGCGGATCTTGACCTGGCGGTCCACCCGACCGAGGAATTCGATCGTCCCGTCCGGGCGCCAGCGGCCCAGGTCGCCGGTGCGGTACAGGCGTTCGCCCAGGTGCGGGTGGAACACGAAGCGTTCGTCGGTCTGTTCCGGGTCGGCGACGTAGCAGCGCGCCAATCCCGCGCCGCCGATGTGCAGTTCGCCGTCCTGTCCGAGCGGGACCGGGGTTCCGTCCGCGGCCAGGATGCGAAAGCTCTGTCCACGCAGCGCGCGGCCGTAGGGGATGCTGGTCCAGCTCGGATCGACGTGTTCGACGGGGTGGCTCACCGACCAGATCGATGCCTCGGTGGCCCCGCCGAGACCGACGAATCGGGCCTGGGGTGCGAGCGCGCGCAGGCGGTCCGGCAGGGTGATCGGGATCCAGTCGCCGGAGAGCATCACCAGCCGCAGGGACCGCAGTTGCCGGCGGGTGCGATCGGGTTCGAGTTCGCCGTACTCGACGAGCATCTCCAGCAGCGCGGGGGCGGTGTTCCACACGGTGACGGCGTGCTCGTCGGCGAGGTCGAGCCAGTGTTCGGGATCGCGTGCGCGGTCGGGTTCGGGCAGTACGAGGGTGCCGCCGGCGCCGAGCAGGCCGAACACGTCGAACACCGACAGGTCGAAGCTCAGCGCGGACAGGCCCAGGACCCGGTCCCGGGGCCCGATGCCGAAGCGCTCGACGATGTCGTCCACGGTGGTGCGAGCGGCCCGGTGCTCGATGGCGACGCCCTTGGGCGTGCCGGTGGAGCCGGAGGTGAAGACGGCGTAGGCGAGGTCGTCGGGATTCGGCCGACTGCCCACGGCCTCGGGGAGTTCGCCGCCCTCCGCCGAATCGGGGCCGGTCGCCTGGTTCGGCGCGACGATCACGATGTCCGCCGGCCACGCGGGCGCCGCTTCGGGCTCGGCGACGGCGTGCGTCAGGCCGGTGCGGGCGCAGACGGAGGCGACGCGTGCGGCGGGCCAGGTCGGCTCCACGGGTACGTACCACGCGCCGAGCGCGCCCACGGCCAGAACGGCGGTGATCCGGTCGTGGCCCTCGTCCGACGCGACGGCCACCGGCGTGCCGGCCACGACCCCGCTCGCGGCCAACCTGGCGGCGAAGGCCCGTACCCGCGAGGCGAGTTCCCCGTGGTCGAGCCGGCCGGCGCCGAGCAGTGCGGGGGCGTCGGGGGTACGGCGGGCGGCGGCGATCCACGGGTCGTCCAGGAGTGGGCCGGCGGCCGGGAACGGGTTGGGGGCGGGCGGTTCGTCGGGGAGGAACGCGGGGTCCGCCGCGAGGGTCGGCGCGGTCCAGGCGGCCGGTTCGGTGAGTCGACGCAGCAATCTGAGCTCGGCTGCGACACACTCGCGGACCCATCCGGGGGGCAGCGCGCCGTCCACCGCGTCCCACGCGATCCGCAGCGCTCCCCCGTCGTCGCGCACGATGTGGTCGAGCAGGACCTGCGGCGTCTGCGAGATCGCGTACACTTCCTCCCCCAGCCATGCGGTCACCGGGCGATCACCGTCGGCGAGGCCGATGCCGCTGGTGAACACGACCGGGTGGGCGGGCGTGCCGCCGACCCGGCCCCCGCGGCGCAGCACCTCCACGCCGGAGACGGCGCGGTGTTCGAGGTCGGACCAGAAGCCCCGGTTCACCTCGCCGGCCCAGTCGGCGAACGTCCACGGTCGGGACAACTCGGGCAGCGGCGGCTCGACCAATACGGTCGTGGTGAAGTCCCCTACCAGGCCCATGAGTTCGGGATCGTCCGGGCGGTCGAACAAGGTGGTGTTGAGACAGAACGGTGCGTCCGCGCCGCGCCGGTTCAGGGTCAGCGCGAACGCGGCCAGCAGTACACCGGTGGGGCTGAGTCCGTGTTCGGCCGCGCGGGATCGCAGCCGGGTCCATTCCGCGGCGCTCAGACCGTCCTCGTGCCGGGAGAAGCGTGGCGGTCCCGATGCGATCGCCCCCTCGGTCCACGGCAGGGCGGGGCCCGGCGGCAACTCGGCGGCGCGGCCCGCCCAGTACGCACCGGCCCGCTCGCGCCGCCGCAACTCCTCCGGATCGGCCGCTCGTTCGCGCAGCACGGTGCCGAAGTCGGTGGCGCAGGGCGCGGGCAGCGCGCCGGGGTCGGCGACGAGCGCCCCCCACTGGCGCATCACGAGCAGCCAACTCGTCATGTCCAGCGCGAGGACGTCCATGCCCACGTACAGCCGCATGCCGCCGTCCGGGAGCAGCGCGGCGTGGATGTCGTACAGCGGCCAGGTGTCGGTGGGAAGGGTGCGATGCGAGTGCTCGGCGCGCAGCCGGGCCAATGCGACGGCCCGTTCGTCGGCGCCCGCGGCGCGCAGGTCGGTCCGCCCGATGCGGTAGGGGCCGGGGTCGGCGAGCACCCGTTGCATGCCGTCGTCGTCGACGATCGCGCGCAGCATGGGATGCCTGCGGACGAGCGTGTTCCAGGCGCCTTCGAGCCGGGTCAGGTAGCCGTCGTGGTCGCCGTCGGACAGGACCCGGTGGAATTCGTGGAAGTAGAAGGTGGCCACCCCGCCGAGCGGAAACGAGGGATCGCGGCCGACCCAGTAGGCCGACTGCACCGGCGTCAGCGGAAAGGCGTCGGGAGGCGGGGCCGGGCGGCCGGTTCGGGCCGGCCCGCCCGGTTCGGCGGTCTCCGCGGGTGGCGTCGATCGGGTCGACGGGTCCACGACGAACGGGTGTGGCAGGCGTGCGGCCAGCGAGCGGGCCGACGCCTCGCCCAGGAAGTCGGCGATCGGCAGGTCGGCCCCGGTGCGTTCGCGCAGCCGACGCCGCAGTCGTACGGCGGTGAAGGACTCCAGGCCCAGTTCGGTCAGCCGGACGTCGGGGTCCACCCCGGCGCCCGCGTCCGGACCGCCGTCGGGGCCGGCGTCGATCCCGAGCACCTCGGCGACACAACTCGCGACGGCGGATATCGGATCGAGGTGGACGGGCGTGCCGGACCGAGGCATGGGCTCTCCTGAGCAGACGAAACGAGGCGGCGGGGCAGGACGGCGGCGAGCGGGCAGGCGTCACCGCGCCCGGACGGCACGGGCGGAACCGAAATCCCCCGCGGGGTGCGCTCATTTCTATCACTATTGAAAATGATTTCCAATACCGATTAGCGATCCACGCACACCCTGT
>NZ_JBHZAV010000301.1:0-7448 GCF_042754445.1 Embleya sp. NPDC059213 | reverse complement strand
AAGAGACAGGGCTGATTCGCCTCATGCGCCGGCGGGGCTGGGTGGCCTCATGCGCCGGCCGGGCTGGGTTCGCCTCAAACGCCGGCGAGGCTGATTCGCCTCATGCGCCGGCGGGGCTGGGTGGCCTCAAGTGCCGGCCGGGCTGGATTGGGCCCGGCCGGCGTTGGGTGTTGGGGTGGTCTTGGGTGTCGGCCGGGCTGAGGGGGGCGGCGTCGGTTGGGGGTGGGGTGGGTCAGGGGAGGGTTTTGGTGAGCCAGCGGAAGACGTCGGGGACCATTCGGCGCCAGACGTCGGTGCCGTGGCCGCCGCCGGAGATTTCGGCGAGGGTTATCGCGGTGGGGGGCTTGGCCGCTGCCTTGAGGGCTTGGGCGTCGCCGTAGCCGTCGCCCTTTTCGCCGGCGAGGTAGAGGGAGGTCTTGGGCGGCTGGGGGGCGTTCTTGAGGATGGTGAGGGGGTTGGCGGAGACGCGCAGGGCCGGGTCCTTCGAGGTGACCGAGTCGGCTTCGCCCTTGGGGTCGTTGTAGCCGGACAGGCTCACGCCCGCGCCGTAGCGGTCGGGGTGCAGCAGGGCCATCCGGACCGCGCAGTGGCCGCCGGCGGAGTAGCCCGCGATGGCCCAGTGCTTGGGGTCGGACTCGGCGCGGAAGTTGTCGATCACCATGCGCCGTACGTCGCCGGAGATCCAGGTGTCCGCGTTGGCCTTGCCCGGCACGTCCGCGCAGCCGGTGTCCTCGTTGCCCGCGAGCAGCTTGGTCCGCGGCGAGACCAGGATGAACGGCGCCACCTCGCCCTTGGTCATCAGGCTCTTGAGCTGGCTGTTGACGTCCAGCGTGCCGAACCAGGCCTTGGCCGAACCCGGGTAGCCGGGCAGCAGTTCGACCACGGGGAACTTCTTGTCCGCGAACGCCGGGTCCTTGTACTGCGGCGGCAGCCACACGTAGACCTCGGCCTCGACGGCCGACTGCGGGCCCTTGAGCGTGGTCTGCTGGACGCCGTCGCCCATCTTGCCGTCCGACGCGGGCTCGAACTTGCTGGTCAGCTTGTGCTCGGGCGCCGGCGGCGGCGCCGGCTCGCGGGCCTCGGTCACGTGGCTGCCGCCGGTGCCCAGGAAGTCGTCCCAGGTGTCGTAGAGGCTGTTCGCGTTGTTGACCATCACGAAGACCATCAGGATGGCCGTGGCCTGGCAGGTGACCAGCATGAACAGCCGGGCGACGGCTCTGACCGGCTTCGGTCCGGGAATGCGGTTCCAGGCGACCATGGCCAGTGCGAGCGCCGCGATGGCGAGCACGATGGTCGTTATATAGAAGGGAGTACCGGTCAGGCTCACTGTGGTCTTCCAGGGGGATTCAGCGACGGTCCGGACACGGTCAGTCGGCGGTGGGCGGGGACATGTGCCGGCCGAGCCAGCCGAGCAGGTCCGGGAGCATCTTCTTGAAATGCGACGTGAGGTGCCTGCCGGCGGGTTGCTCGTAGTACTCGATGCGTACCGGCGGCGCGGCCTTCGCGACGAACGCCTTGACCAGCCGCACCTCGGCCGCATCCCCGCCGCCCGCGGTCGCGAGCACGTCGATGTCGGCCTTGCCCGCCGCGATCAGCTTCTCCGGGCTGTTGGCCAGCCGTTCGGCCTCGTAGCCCTTCCACAGTGGGGAGTCCGGGTTGAAGTAGCCGTCGATCGGCACGGCGACCTTGAACCGATCCGGGTGCTGCAGGGCGAGCTTGACGCTGCAGAACGCGCCGGTGGACGCGCCCATCACGCCCCAACCGGCGGGATCACGCAGCGTGCGGAAGTTGGCCTTGACCAGGTCGGGGATGTCCTGCGACATCCAGGTGCCCATCTTGGGCTGCCCCGGGATGTCACTGCATTCGAGGCTGCGCTTCTCGTCCTTCTCCAGGTTCTGCACCGGCATCACCATGATGAACGGATGGCTGGTGCCGGCCCGGGACTGGCGGACGGCCTCCTGCTGGATCGGCAACTGGTTGTCGGTCCAGGTGTTGTAGCCGTTGCTCTGGCCGCCGGCGTAGAGCGTGAGCACCGGGAAGCCGTGCTTCGCGAACGCCGGGTCGTTGTACTCCGGGGGCAGCCACACCCACACCTTGCCGGTGACACCCGACTTGGGACCGGTGTACGAGGTCATCAGGATCGGCCCGACCGAGGTGGTCGTGGCGGTCGTGAAGTTCGTGGCGGGGCCGGTCGGCGCGACCACCTTGCTCGGCGCGGTGGGCTTGGCGGGTGGGCTCGCCGCGGTGCCGGAGTGTGTCGGCGCCGCCGTGGACTTGGCGTTTTCGGCCGTCGTATCGCCCGGCGAGCCACACGCGGCTGCGGTCACCGCGACGAGTACGGCACCGAGCAGCGCCGTCGCTCGACGGCGGCGTGCGGAAAGGGGGTTCAAGGGAAGAGCTCCGGCAGGCGTCAGGGGGTGCTGTTGACAAAAACGACCTTAACCGGACATCGAAACGGTCACTCGACGGCTCTGTAACAGCCGTCCATCGATCGGCGGGACGAAAACAGCGTTTTCGTGATTTTACCGTGACCGGGTCACCCTTTCGGTCGAGCCACGAGTGACATTCGGCGGCGGCGAGGGTACCGGCGAGAACGCCGTCGGCCGAAGACAGGAGTCGCCCCTTGTCCCTCACCGCACCCGTTCCGCGGCCCCCCTCTCCCGAGTCGAGTCCGGGTTCGAGGTCGGGGCCGATTCCGCGTACGCACGGACTTCGTGCGACGGTCGTGGTGGCCGTCGTGATGATGTTCGTGATCGCGATTCCCTATCTGCTCAACCGCTCCCTCGTCGGTGCCGCGCCGGTGCGCGCCGGCCAGGTGGTCACGCTGGGCACCTTCCGCTACCGGCCGGCGCTCGACTGGCAGATCGATCGGGGCGCCTCGCAGCGCGATCTGGTCAGTGTGTTGGTCAAGGGCGCGACCACCTATCGGCTGACGCCGCTGGGTCGGCAGTCGTCGGCGGTGGGCGCGTTCAAGGCGGCGGCGCGTCGTTACGAGGCGACCGGGCACGGGCGGATCGGTGGCGATCCGGCCTCGGTGAGCACCGCGCGCGGGCTGACCGGGCTGGTCGCGCCGATCAGCGGAAACACCGTGGCCGGCACGCTCACCGTGCTGGTCGCCGGCGGCCAGGGCCTGGGGATCTCGCTCACCGCCCGGCACACCGCGCCGCTCACCGCGGAGATCGCCGACGACGTGGTGACCATGCTGGACTCGGTGGAGGTGGTCGACTCGTGAGCGTCGCTCCGCTGACCGATCGCCGGGGCCGTCGAGACGCGGGCAGCATCGTGCAGCCCACACGCGCGGCCTTTTGGCTGTACCCGATCGTGCTCGGGCTCGGCGCCGCGAGCGTGGTGCCCAACTTCATCCGGCTGTCCTCGGCCGCGCCCTCCGGCGCGATCGTCCTGAGCGTGGTGGTCCACACGTTGTGGCTGATCCCGGCGCTCGCGGTGATCACCCACCTGGACCTGTTCGAGCGCGAGCCGCCGGCGTTCTGCGTGGCCGCGGTGCTCTGGGGCGGCGTGGTGGCGACCGGTTTCGCGCTTGTGGCCAACGACAACGTGCTCAGCTATCTGGCCAAGCTGGACCCGAAGTTCGCCACCGACTGGGGCGCCTCGATCTCGGCGCCGGTGGTCGAGGAGACGCTCAAGCTGCTCGGCGTGGTGGTGCTGATCCTGATCAACCGCCGGGTCTTCGAGAGTGTGCTCGACGGATTCGTCTTCGGTGCGCTGGTCGGTCTCGGATTCCAGGTGGTCGAGAACATCATGTACGCGCTGAACGCCGCGATCCAGGCGGGCGAGACCTGGACCGGCGGGATCATGGCCAGCTTCTTCGTGCGTGCCGTCGTCAACGGGTTGTGGAGCCACGCGGCGTTCACCGCGATGACCGGCGCGGGCGCGGCGTACGTGCTGGTCGGCGTGCGGCGGCCGCTCGCGGTTCGGCTCGCGGCGGCCGGCGCGCTGTACACGGTGGCGTGGGGCCTGCACTTCGTGAACAACTCGCCGCTGCCGGAGATCGTGCTGGGGCGCACCGACTGGTACCTGACCATCGTGCAGATCGTGCTCAACGGGCTGGTCGTGCTCGCCGTCGCGAGCTTCGTCTACCGGTGCGCGGCCCGGCAGGAGTATCGCTGGTTCGCGCAGGCGGTCGGCGACGAGCCGGAGCTGTTGCCGCTGCGCGAACTCGCCGCGCTCGCCTCGAACAAGACCCGCAAGATGGCGGTGGAGGCGGCCCGGCGCGAACACGGCCGCAAGGCGGCCTGGGCGCAGAGCCGATTGCAGCGCGCCCAGTTGGGCTATGGCGTCGCGCTGGCCCGCTCCGCCGATCCGGCCACCGACCCCGGGGTGGCCCGCTGGCACCGCCGGATCGACCGGGCGCGGGCCCAGGTGCGGGCCGCCGACACGGAACCGCCCGAGTCGCCGGGCGCGCCGACGCAGCACGCGAGGGTGCGTTCCGAGTTGCCGGAAGTGCCGTAGTCGCCGGTCGTGGGCGGCCTCGACGGGCCTGGGCGGGGAGGCGGCCGGTCCGGTCGGCTCCGGGGCGGCGCCGGCGCGGCGGCCCGGAGTCGATCCGGATGCGGTCGGTCAGCGACAGGTGCGCGAGTCCGGCGCGGTACGCCGGTTCGCCTGTCGGGGCCATTCGGTGTCCTGCGCCCACGCGCTCTCTTCGAGATCGGTGAGCCGGTCCTGGCGCAGCAGGTCCCTGGGTGCGGTGCTGAGGTCACGACGACCGAGCGAACGCGCCACCAGGAGCACGGTCAGGCCGAGCAGACACACGGACACGGCGAGCACGACGAGTCCATCCACGGTGCTCCTCCCTACCTATGCCTATCTATAGGGCAGTTGCCCCTCCATCGTCGCGTGCGAAGCCGACATTGTGAACCCGAGCCGGATGAACACCGGGCGACATGTCGGGTCGCGTCGTCACCGGGCATCCGGGGACTCGGTGTCGGCCATGATCCGGCGTTGTCGCTCGGTTCCCGTATCGAAGAACGCGTCCAGGTACTCGGTTGGTTCCAGGGGACTGTCCCGGGCCAGCGAGAAGACCTCCATGCCGTGTCCGACCTGCGCGTCGAACAGCCGGAACGCCTGTGCGAGACCCAGGTATTCGGCGTCGTTCACATCGCGGGCGTATTCGAGCGCGTCGGCCTCGGCCAGTGCGATGGCCTCGGCGAGGCTGCCGGCGTGCCACAACGTGATGCGTTCCTCGTAGATGTCCGGCTGATGATGGAACAGGCAGCGGACGGAGTGCCAGGCGGGATCCTCGGTGTGTGTCGGGGTGTCAGACGATTCGGTCACGCGGCCGAGTGTGCCGGCGCCCGGTCACGGGTTCGGCACGGTTGCCCTTCGGGAGCGGTACGCCGGCGCTCGCGCCGGTGTGGGCCCATCACGCGTTCGCGCCGCACGCCCTCGGACACCCCGCCCGCCGTCCACGTCCTCGGGGCGAAATGAATTGGGCGGGCGCCGACGGCCCGGTGACAATGGCCGGGTGAGCACACCGATCGAGGCGATGGACCGCAATCTCGCCGAGCACGCCTGTCACCTGCATCGGGTGACCCCCGGGATGCGGGTATACGAGGACGATCATGTGCTCGTCGCGGACAGCGGCCTGACGCACGACACGTACAACATCGTCGCGGGCGCGCGGCTGACCGAACGCACGGTGGGGCCGGCCGTCGAGCGCACGGTGCACCGGGTCGCGGCGACCGGGCGGCCGTTCTCGTGGTGGGTCACCCAGGGGTCGCGGCCGACGGATCTGGCCGAGCGCCTGGTGGCGTACGGCCTGCCGGTCGCCGAGCAGGAGGTGGCGATGTGGACGCGGTGGAGTCGGAGCACCGGTGCCGAGATCGTGCCGCCGGACGGGTTCCGGATCGAGCGGGTGCGCACGCGCGCCGGGCTGCTCGACTTCGCCGAGGTGCTCGCCGCGCTCTGGACACCGTCCGCGCGGGACGTCGTACGGTTCGCCGAACTGACCGCACAGGCCGCGCTCGAATCCGCCGCGCGCTACCTGGTGGGATATGCGCACGGGCGGCCGGTGGCCACCGCCGAGGTGTTCCTGCACGCCGGCGTCGCGGGTGTGTACAACATCGCGACGCTCGCCGCGCATCGCCGGCGCGGGTACGGCGCGGCCCTGACCCGGGCCGCGTTGGACGCGGCGGTCGACGAGGGCCATCCCGTCGCGGTGTTGCAGGCCTCGGCGGTGGGTGAGCCCGTGTACCGGAAGCTGGGCTTCGAGGTACTCGGGCCGGTCACCGAGCATGCGATCGCGCGTTCCGACGGCGGGTCGAACGCGGGGGTCGGGCAGGCTACTTGAGCAGCTCCGGGTGCAGCGCCTCGACCATCCGGCGCATGCCGTCCCGCCAGTTCACGGTGGTGCGGCCGGTGATCGCGTGCATCCGGGTCAGGTCCAGCGTGACCGAGTCGATGGTTGCGTCGGTGGGGTTGAACTCGGGCGTGACGCCGGTGAGTTCGGCCAGGTAGCCGCACCACTCCTCGATGCTCACCGGGTCGCTGCCACCCCAGTTGACAGTGCACACCTCGGGCGTGGCCGCCGCGAGCAGCGCGGGGAGCGTGCCGGCGATGTCGTCCACGTGGATCGGGTGGTAGATGCTCGGCGCGTTGGTGTGCACGTCGATCGGGGCGCCGCCGAGCATCATCTCCAGGTGGATCCCGGGCCAGCCGCCGTTGTCGCCGTACGGGACCGACAGGCGCGCGATCGTGGTCGGCAGCGCGAAGCGGCGCGCACCCCAGCGGGCGGCGCCCTCGGCCGCGATCTTGCAGATGCTGTACGTCTCCAGGAACGACCACACGCCGTGGTTGTCGCCCAGGGACGCGCTCTCGGCGAGCTCCTTGTGGCCGGCGGGCTGGTACACGGCCGTGGAGGAGCAGTGCAGGAACGCGCGCGCGGCCTGGTGGTGTTCCATCAGGGACAGGACGCCGCCGGCGTTGGCGTCCAGGTCGATGTTCCAGTCGCCGTTCTTGGCAACGGCGAAGTTGATCACGTAGTCGGCGTCGGCGGGAAGTGCCGCGACGTCGCCGGCGGCGAGGTCGATCTTGACGCAGGTGACGCCTGCGGCCTCCAGGCGGGCTCGGGCCTCGTCGTCCTGGAAGCGGGCCGCGCCGTATACGTCGTTGTCGCGGGCGAGGATCTTGGCGACCGGTTCGGCGACTTGGCCGGTGGCTCCGGTGACGACGATTTTGGCGCCGGTCAGGGGCGGTGTCATGGGTCCTCCGTGCAGTTCGCTGCGCTTTGCTTGTGGGATGGGTTCGGTGGCGTTCGGGTTTTTGTCCTCAGGCGCCGGACGGGCTGGATTGGCCTGGGTCGGTTGTCCTCAAACGCCGGACGGGCTGTGGGGGGTGGGTGGGTCGGGGTGTCCTGCGGACGGCCTTTCCTAAAGCGCCCCAACGGCGGGAGGGGGTGGGGGTAGGGTTGTAAGGAGGGTTTTTGGTGATTC
>NZ_JBHZAV010000300.1:0-7559 GCF_042754445.1 Embleya sp. NPDC059213 | reverse complement strand
CCCCTCGCTCGTGACTTCGTGTCCCTGCGCTTCGCTCCGGGCCACGAAGTCAACGTTTTGCGGCTCCGCCGCTCTCCGCGCTGCGCGCGTCGATCGCGCGGCTTGCCTGTCTCGGGGGCGCTGACGCGCCGGGAGGGGGCGGGTCAGGTTGGCGAAGGGCGGGTGGTGTCGGGGCGGGTCTGGGTCGCGTAGGCGGGGACCATGGAGGGGCCGTCAGGCGGTGTGGGCCGGAGGGCGTGGTTCGCTGCCTGATGTGACGGTGTGGGGTGTGGCTTCGGTGCGTGCCGGCGGGCCGCGCGGGTGGGGCGGGAGGGGGTTGGTCTCCGGGCCCACCCGCGGGGCCGGCGGGTTGGGGCGGGGTCGTGGGTGTGGGGTTACAGGATTGCGCCCGGGCGGTACTTCGCTGCTTCCGGGTGCTTGGCGGCGATCGTTTCCACGCGTCGGACCACCTCTGCCACCTGGGCTGCCGCCGCGCCGGTGAAGGAGAGCCGGTCGGCGAGGAGCGTGTCCAGGGCCGCGCGGTCCAGTGGGAGGCGGTCGTCGGCGGCCAGGCGGTCGAGCAGTTCGTTGCGCTCGACGCCCTCGCGCAGCGCCAGCGCGGAGGCGACCGCGTGCTCCTTGATCACCTCGTGCCCGGCCTCGCGTCCGACCCCGCCGCGGATCGCGGCCATCAGCACCTTGGTCGTGGCCAGGAAGGGCAGGTAGCGGTCCAGCTCGCGGGCGACCACGGCCGGGAACGCGCCGAACTCCTCCAGCACGGTCAGGAACGTCTCGATCAGGCCGTCGAACGCGAAGAACGCGTCCGGCAGCGCCACCCGCCGCACGACCGAGCAGGACACGTCGCCCTCGTTCCACTGGTCGCCCGCGAGTTCGCCGACCATCGACGCGTAGCCGCGCAGGATCACCGTGAAGCCGTTGACCCGTTCGCACGAGCGCGTGTTCATCTTGTGCGGCATCGCGGACGAGCCGACCTGGCCGGGCTGGAAGCCCTCGGTGACCAGCTCGTGCCCGGCCATCAGCCGGATCGTCTTGGCCAACGACGAGGGCGCCGCGGCCAGTTGCACCAGCGCGGTCACCACGTCGTAGTCGAGCGAGCGCGGGTAGACCTGGCCGACCGAGACGAACGCGTGCTCGAAGCCCAGGTGCGCCGCGACACGCCCCTCCAACTCGGCCAGCTTCTCCTCGTCGCCGCCGAGCAGGTCGAGCATGTCCTGCGCGGTGCCCACCGGGCCCTTGATCCCACGCAGCGGGTAACGGGTGATCAGGTCGTCGAGGCGGTGGTAGGCGACCAGCAGTTCGTCGGTCGCCGAGGCGAACCGCTTGCCCAGCGTGGTGGCCTGCGCGGCGACGTTGTGCGAACGGCCCGCCATCACCAACTCGGCGTGCTGCGCGGACAACTCGGCCAGCCGTACCAGCAGGGCCACGACCCGATCGCGGACCAGTTCCAGCGACGAGCGGATCTGCAACTGCTCGACGTTCTCGGTCAGGTCGCGCGAGGTCATGCCCTTGTGCACGTGCTCGTGGCCGGCGAGGGCGTTGAACTCCTCGATCCGGGCCTTGACGTCGTGCCGGGTGACCCGCTCGCGCTCGGCGATCGAGGCCAGGTCGACCTGGTCGATCACCCGCTCGTAGTCGGCGACCGCGCCCTCGGGCACGTCGATGCCCAGGTCGGCCTGGGCACGCAGCACCGCGAGCCACAGTCGGCGCTCCAGCACCACCTTGTGCTCGGGGGACCACAGCGTGGCCAGCGCCGGGGAGGCGTAGCGGTTGGCCAGAACGTTCGGAATGCGGGGTTTGCGCACAGGCTGGGACGTCACGAGCGGCGAGTTTACCGAGCCCTCGCCGTCGCCCACGACGTACGTCCACGTTCGTGCCTCGCGCGCCGGCCCGCGCGGGTCCGCGGCCCGTCCGTACGCGAAGCCCCGAGCTCCCGATCCCGCCCCTACCGTACGTCCATGATCGTCGCGCGCTCGCTGCTCCTGTTCGTCCTCGCCGCCCTCGCCGAGATCGGCGGCGCCTGGCTGGTCTGGCAGTCCGTACGCGAGCATCGCCCGTGGTGGGTGGCCGGCCTCGGGGTGATCGCGCTGGGCGTGTACGGCTTCGTGGCCACCCTCCAGCCGGACGCGAACTTCGGCCGGATCCTGGCCGCGTACGGCGGTGTCTTCGTCGCCGGTTCACTCGCGTGGGGGATGGCCGTGGACGGTTTCCGGCCGGACCGCTGGGACCTGGCCGGGGCAACCGTCTGCCTGGCCGGCGTCGCCTTGATCATGTACGCGCCGCGCCGCTGACCCCGCGGCACAACCCGTGTCCCACACCGCATGTGCCGACCGCCGCCGGGTAGACGCCGGCCATCGCGGGACGACGTTGGGGGCCGGCACATGGGCAGGCGGCAGAACGCACGAGACGAACGCCGGGCACGAGCCGAGCGCGAGGAGCAAATCGCCCGCTCGTTACGCGGCGACGGCGACCGTACCGCCGCGCCCATCGAGCAGTCGAAGGAGCCCGACGCGCCGGCCGCGAAGGTCCCGGGCCCACGCGAGACCCACCGCCCGAACCCCGAACCTCCGCCCACCGCCGCGGTGGACCTCGCCAAGACCGAACACGCCGACGCCGGCCGACCGCCGGCCGAGGAGCACCTCCCGGACCGGCCGACCGACCTGCCGACCTCGTCGTGGTTCAAGGCCGCGTGGCGCACGATCCGCGAGTTCAAGGAGGACGACCTCAACATCTGGGCCGCCGCACTCACCTACCAGAGCGTGTTGTCGATCTTCCCGGCGCTGCTGGTCGTGGTCTCGCTGGTCGGCCTGGCCGGTCGCTCCGCCACCGACGCGCTGACCGAGAACGTGCAGAGCGTGGCGCCCAGCGAGACGCACCAGATCGTGATCGACGCGATCCGCAACCTCGAACACAGCCGGGGCGCCGCAGGCCCGCTCGCCCTGGCCGGCCTGGGCCTGGCGTTGTGGTCGGCGTCCGGCTACGTCGCCGCGTTCATGCGCGCGTGCAACACGATCTACGACGTGCCCGAGGGCCGGCCGCTGTGGAAGACGGTGCCCACCCGGATCGCGGTGACCGTGGTGACCCTGCTGTTGCTGTCGATCTGCGCGATCGCGGTGGTGTTCACCGGCTCACTGGCCAAACAGGCCGGCCACGCGCTGGGGGTGGGCGAGGCGGGCGTGCTGTTGTGGGACTACGCGAAGTGGCCGGTGCTGATCGTGGTGGTCAACTTCCTGTTCGCGCTGCTCTACTGGGCGGCGCCGAACGCCAAGCAGGGTTTTCGCTGGATCACTCCCGGCGGCGTCCTCGCGGTGCTGCTGTGGGCCCTGTTCTCCGCCGCGTTCGCCTACTACGTGGCCAATTTCAGCACCTACAACAAGACCTACGGCACGCTCGCCGCGGTGATCGTCTTCCTGGTCTGGTTGTGGTTGACCAACATGGCGATCCTGCTCGGCGCGGAGTACAACGCCGAGATGGAGCGGGCCCGGGCGATCGCCGGTGGCCACCCGCCGACCCTGGAGCCGTACGTCCGGATGCGCGACCAGCCCAAGCCGAAGGGCGCCTGGAAGCGTTGGTTGCGGTTCGGCCGTACCCCCGGGGCGAAGCGCGATACCGAGAAGTAGACGGTGGACAATCGAGGTCATGGACAAGATCCGCCCCGCCTACGAGGAACTGGGAGCCGAGGGCTTCTACGCCACCCACGGGGCGCGCTACCGCAACCCGCACGAGCCGCGGGTACGGGCGGTGCTGGCGCAGGCGTTGGCGCAGCCGGTGGCTGCCGAGCCCGAGCTCCTCGACCGCGTGCTCGACCTGGCCTGCGGCAGTGGCGAGGCCACCCTGGCATTGCGCGAGCTCGGCGCACGCGAGATCTCCGGCATCGATCCGTACACGGGCGTCGCCTATCGCGAGCGGACCGGGACACCGGCCGAGGCGCTGCGCTTCGAGGAGATCGCGGCGGGTGCGCTGGCGGGCCGCGCGTACTCGCTCGTGGTGTGCAGTTACGCACTGCACCTGCTCGCCGAGTCCCGACTGCCCGCGCTGGCCTACGCGCTGACCGAGGTCACGACAGCGTTCGTGGTGGTGACTCCACACAAGCGTCCGGTGCTGCGGCCGGAGTGGGGATGGCACCTGCGGGGGGAGTTGGTCGTGGATCGGGCTCGGGCCCGGCTGTATCGGACCTCGCCCGAACCCGCCGAGGCGACTGGGCCACGGTGACGCCGGCGCTGGCGATCACCACGAGCGCGATGCCGGCGATCTGGATCGGCACGAGCGACTGATGCAGCACGACGAATCCGGCGATCGCGGCCACGGCCGGTTCCAGGCTGGCCAGCAGCCCGAACGTCGCGGGCGTCAGGTGTTTCATCGCGAGCATCTCGAAGCTGTACGGCAGCGCCGAGGACAACAGCGCGACGCAGGCCCCCAGGGCGAGCACGTTGGGCTCCAGCAGGGCGCTTTTGGCGGTGGCCACGCCGAACGGGGCGACCAGGACCGCGGCCACCGCGAAGCCGAGCGCCAGGCCCTCGACGCCGTCGAAGCGTTTGGCGGTCTTCGAGGCGACCATGATGTAGCCCGCCCAGCAGGCCGCCGCCGCCATCACGAAGGCGACGCCGACCGGATCCAGCCCGCTGAAGCCGCCGCGCCCCAGGAGCAGCACACCGACGGCGGCGAGCACGATCCACGTCATGTCGCGCAGCCGACGGGACAACACCACGGCCAGGCCGAGCGGCCCGAGGAACTCCAGTGTGACCGCCGGGCCCAGCGGCAGTCGGGCGATCGCCTCGTAGAAGAACATGTTCATGCCCGCGAACGTCACGCCCAGGCCGACCACCACGACCCAGTCCGCGCGACTGCGCCCGCGCAGCCGGGGCCGGGCGAAGGCGAGCAGGATGGTCGCGGCGAACACCAGGCGCAGCGTGACCGCGCCGGCCGGGCCGACGTAGGGGAACAACCGGGCCGCGAACGCCGCACCGAACTGGATCGAGCACGCGCTCGCCAGCACCAACCACACCGCGCGTCCCTGCGGGCCGGGCAACAACCGCGCGAGGGATCCGGGCAGCGCAGGCGAGGTCGCGTCGGTGGCGGTGCGGGAGGTCATCCTTCGACAGTACGGACCGGGTCAAGCCGGATCAGCCGGCGGCCCCGGCGGCCCTGCTCTTCTGCCGCCGGACCGCCTTGCGCAACGCCTCGGGCACCGGGCCCAGACCGGCCTCCAGTGCATCGACGCGGCCCCGGGCGGCCCGGCGTTCCCGGCGGCCGAGGACCACCCGCAGTTCGCCCTCGTAGGTCAGCGCGACCAGGGCCGCGTCCACCGCCGGGACCCGGTCGACCGGCCGGGTCGCCTTGAGGGCGTCGCACACCGCCTTGGTCGCGGCGGCGCGCAGTCGCGGTTGCCGCAGGAGCATGCGCCGGGTCGGCACGATGCCCAGCAGGCGGTGCGGCTCGAACCTGATCACCCGCTCGCGTTCGAGCGTGGCCCCGACTCGGTCGGTGGCCTGCCGTTCGCCCTTGCGGACCCAGTAACCCCAGGAGTGTGCGCGCTCGCTCGCGGTGATCCGGGCCAACATGTCCGCCGCCAGGTCGCAGTCGGGCGCACGGCCTCGCACCGCGGTCGCGGTCACCTTGCCGGTGTGGTCACGGATCAGGCCCTGGGCGTACAACTCGTACAGGGCCGCCGCCTGGAGCGTCACCCCGAGGCGTTCCCGGCTCGACAGCCGTCGCCGCTCGGGACTGTAGGCGAGCAGGAACACTCGCCGGGTCAGGGACACGTGCACGTCGACCTCCGGAATTGGGTTCACGTCGCCCGCCTCGGCGCCACGGCGTCACATCGTCTTCGGGTCTGTGGTCACGGCGCGGTACCGACGTCGCCAGGGTCGCCACCGCTCCCGCCACCGCCGCGAGCACCGCCAGGGTCGTCTCGATCGCCACCGTCGCCTCCGACGGGCTCGGTATCACCGGTGGGCGCTGAACTCGCCCTGGGAGGTCGACCCCGGCGGGCCGGACGGCCGGCGTTGCCCGGCATCCGGCCCGCGTCGCCCAGCGCGCGTCGCAACAGGAACTCGATCTGCGCGTTGGTGCTTCGCAGTTCGTCGGCGGCCCACTTGGCGATCGCGTCGTGGACCGCCGGGTCCAGGCGAAGCAGGATCTTCTTGCGCTCGGTCACCGGGACCGACTACGCGTAGAGGGAACCGGTGTTGACCACCGGCTGGGTGGCCTGGTCGCTGCACAACACCACGAGCAGGTTGCTGACCATCGCCGCGCGACGGTCGTCGTCCAGCTCCACCAGGTCGCCCTCTTCCAGTCGGTTCAGCGCGAGTTCGACCATACCCACCGCGCCCTCGACGATCCGCTGCCGGGCCGCGACCACCGCGCCCGCCTGCTGGCGACGCAACATCGCCTGGGCGATCTCCGGCGCGTAGGCCAGCCGGGTGATCCGCGACTCGACCACCCCGACCCCGGCCGAGGCGACCCGCGCACCGATCTCCGCGGAGAGCTTGCCGGTGATCTCGTCGGCATTGTCACGCAGGGACATACCGCCGTTGCCATGGTCGTCGTACGGATAACTGTTGGCGATGTGCCGCACCGCGGTCTCGGTCTGAATCGCGACGAACTCCTCGAAGTCGTCCACCTCGAACTTGGCCTGCGCGGTGTCCTGGACCTGCCACACCACGACCGCGGCGATCTCGATCGGATTGCCGTCGTTGTCGTTGACCTTGGCGGTCTGCGTCTCGTGGTTGCGAATCCGAGTGGAGACCTTGGTCCGGTCGGTGAACGGATTCACCCAACGCAGCCCGTCGGTACGCAACGTCCCCTTGTAATGCCCGAAAAGCTGAAGCACCCGGGCCTCACCCGGCGCCACGGTGGTCAACCCACGAAGCGAGGCCAACGCCAGCACGGCAACCACAATCCCGGCCGCCATCCCCACCGTCCGCTGCCCACCCTCCGACAACAGCCCAAGGCCGATGAGCCCGGCCCCACCACCCGCACAAAGCGCCGCAACCGCAACAGCCCAAAACCCGGACACCCCGGACACCAGCCGCTCCCGCACCTGAGGCGCCGGCATCACCACTATGGACTCGGAACCGATGTCACCCATGCGATCACTCCCCTTGGTTCAACCTGTCATCACAACCATAGCAAAGTGATATCACTTTAACCCGAGGGACTCCCCTCACCCCCATCACCCCAACCAGGCAACCCGCCGGCCCGCACGGCCAAACAGACAACGGGCACTCGACACCACGAGGCCCGGCGGCGGTAGGCACCTAAGCAGACGGCATCGGTCCCACCCGAACGACCATCCAGCGCTCGGCATCAGCCAAGCACTCGCCCCACAACGAGCAAGCGGCGGCAAGCCCGCAGCCGACGCCTGGCAGACACACGGCAGCGTCGAACACACGACACCGCCCCGAAGCCGAACGCCAACGCGCAGCCGACGTCAACGACAACAGACCACCCACCAACCCACGCCCCAGCCCCACCCCCCCACCGGCGCGTCAGTGCCCCCGACTCCGGCTCACCCCGGTGATCGACGCGCGCAGCGCGGAGAGCGGCGGAGCCGCAAAACA
>NZ_JBHZAV010000299.1:0-7569 GCF_042754445.1 Embleya sp. NPDC059213 | reverse complement strand
GATCACACCTGCGCCCGAACGCCCCGCCCGACAACCGCAGACACCCTTCACCGTCGACCACCCGCGCCAAGGGCGGCCGATCGATCAACGCTGTGCCGAGTCGTCAGTTGACCTCGTGTCGAGTAGAAGGAGCCGTCGTGCAGTCTTCCGCGTCCACCACCGTCATCGACAGTCGAAGTGTCGTCGCCCTGTTGTCCCGCCTGCGTTCCGTGGCCGGCCAGGCGGATCCCCTGCCGCTGTACGCCAGTCTACGGGAGATGGGCGACGTGGTGCCCGCGCCCTGGGGCGGCTTCCTGGTGGTCGGCCATCGTGCCTGCGACGAGGTTCTGCGCAGCCCCGATTGGCTCGCCCTGGACCGGGCCTGGCGGGCGCGACAGACCGACGGCTCGCGGTGGTCGACACCCTCGTCGCGCGAACTCGAACAGACGCTGGTGGCGCTCAACCCGCCGGAGCACACCCGGATCCGCAGATCCGTCAACAACATCTTCGACCGCGGCACCCTGGAGACACTGCGCCCGACCGTGCAACGCGTGGCGAACACCCTGCTGGACACCCTGATCGAGCAGGCCGGGGACGCGGACGCGGACTTCGCCGAACTCGTCGGCGAACAACTGCCGGTGGCCACCGTGGGGCATTGGCTCGGCCTGCCGCCCGAGGACTTCGACCTGCTCCGCGCGCTCACCCACGCGCAGGCGTACGCCCAGGAGTTGTTGCCCACCAAGCGCCAACTCCGGGCGGCGGACGAGGCGGTCGGGGGGCTGCGCGAGTACTTCACCGCGCTGGTCGCGCGCCGCCGCGCCGCCCCCGGCGACGATGTGATCTCCCAGTGGTTGCGCGCCTGGGACGCGTTGGAGCCCGATCGCGAACTCGCGGACGAGCACGTCTACTCGCTCGCCATGTTCGTGGTGATCGCGTCCCTGGAGACCACCTCCACCCTGCTGTCCACGATGGTCTGGACCTTCGACCGGCATCCGGCGCAGCGGGCCTGGCTGGGCGCCCACCCGGCGGCGCTGGCCGACGCCGTCGAGGAGGTCTTCCGATACGACCCGCCGATCCACGTGACCACGCGCTATGCGAGCAGGGACCTGGTCCTGGCGGGCATGCCGATCGGCCGCGGCGAGGTCGTGCACACGATGTTGGGTGCGGCCAATCACGACCCGGACCTGACGCCCGACGCGCACGCCTTCGACATCACCCGACGAGCCCGGCACATCTCCTTCGGCGGCGGCATCCACTACTGCATCGGGGCGGGCCTGGCCCGCCTGGAGGCCGGTGTGCTGCTGGAGGCGATCGTACGTCGCCTGCCCGCGCTGCGGGTGGTGGCGGAGCCGACGTGGGAACCGCGGCTGGCGTTTCGCCGGATCACCCGGATGCCGGTGAGCGTGCGCTGAGCGAATCGCCGGCGGGGTGGACGCGGCGGTGTGCCGCGACCACCCCGCGGCGTCGACGTGCGACCGGCGGGCGTGGGTGTGCGCTCAGCGCGCGGTCGCCGCGCCCAGGAACGCGGACAACATGTGGCCGTCGAGCATCGAGAGATCGCCGAAGCGGTCGCTGCGGCTGTAGGCGTTCATCAACGTCTTCGACGCGTGCAGGGCCGCGACCGGCCTGCGGACGACCGGCTTGACCCAGCGGCTCACCGCCGCGTCCAGTTCGGAGGCCGGCACCACCTGATGCAGGATCGACAACCGGTGTGCGGTGTGCGCGTCGAACGCGTCGGCGGTCAGTACGAGTTCGCGGATCCGGGCGGCGCCGACCTCGCCGATGAGTCGAGCCATCGCACCGCCCCACGCGGTGGGCAGTCCCAGGGCCAACTCGGGCATCCGGAACCGTGTCTCGATGTCGCCCACCCGCAGGTCGCAGAAGATCGCCAGGGCCAGCCCCGCCCCGACCACCTGGCCGTGCACCCGCGCGATGGTGACCGGATCGGCCGCGGCGAGCCCCTCGCACACCGCTCGCGCCTTCTCGCCGATCCGGCGCACGGCCGGCCCGCCGGGATCCTCGGCCGCCAGCCGTAGCAACTCGCCGCGATCACCGCCCAGGCAGAACGAATCACCCTCCCCGGACAGGACGAGCACTCGCACGTCGGTACGCTCCCGCAGGTCGGCAAGCACCGCCAGGAGGTCGTCCAACATCTGCTCGTCGAGCGCGTTGCCCCCCTCCGGCCGGGCCAACCGCACCTGCAATACCGCCCCTTCGAGGCTGGTGCGCACCGTCTTCAGATCCAGCGAGTCCACGAGGGTGATCCCTTCCGGTCGCGAGGGGAAACGCCGCCGCACCACGCGGAAGCCCCCGTCGATCACCAGATCGTCGCATCGATGATCACGCCTTGAGGAGCCGAATCCACGCCATTCGAGGGCCCGCCACCGGAGCATCCAGGCCACCCCGTCGCCGACCGCGGCCCGCTCACCCCGCCGTTCCCGGCCCCGGCTCGCGGGTGGCGGCGGCCGCGGCGGCGAGCAGTTCGGGGACCGTGCCGGTGAAGTCGCGGACCAGGCGGGCGGTCACCGCCCAGGCGTCGCCGCCGGGGCCCAGATGTTGCTCGACCAGGGCGGACAGCCGCTCGGCCACCTCCGCGAGGGCCACCGGGTGGGTGTACAGCGCGGCCAGGATCATCGCGGCGCCGCGCCCCTCGTACAGGAACTCTTCGGGGGTGACCAGGCGTTCGGTGACGCAGCGGGCCCAGTGCGCGTTGTCCTCGCGGGCGATGCTCGCGCGCATGTCGCCGCGGCGCAGTGCGGCCAGGGCGAGTATGCGTGATCGGGGCGCGAGTTGGGCGACGCACGCGTTCGGGGCGGTTTCGATCAGCGCGAGGGCGACCGGTTCGGGGACGGCCGGGTGGGCGGCGAGCGCGCCGACGGCGTGCCGCGTCACGGTGCCGCGGGCGAGCGCCTTGTGCACGTCGTCCCACGGTATCCGGCCGCCGATCCGGGACTGTTGGGCGATGAACCGAGGGAGGTGGTCGCCCAGATCGCCGGTGGTCTCGCGTCGGGTGACGCGCTCGATGTGGTCCAGGACGTCCTGCGCGGTACGGGCGGAGCCGAGCACCTCGCCCAGGCGCAGCCGCGACTCGAAGGCGTGGCCAAACGCCGCGGCCGAGTGCGCCGCCGCGCGCAGCAGGTCGAGTCGACCCGCCTCGGCCAGCCGTCGGTAGGCGACCAGGGTCGGACCGGTACCGAGGTGGTCGACGCGGGCGAGGGCGGCCAGGACGGTCTCGGGGTCGCGCGCGAACACCGCGAGTTTCGCGTCCTCCACGCGTGGGTCGGTGTATCCGTGCGAGGGGTCGTGCCGCGGCAGCGCGTCCAACGTGTCGAGCGACGCCGCCGCCAGGGGCACCGGTTCGGTGCGGCCGGGGGCGTGTGGGGTGCCGGACCAGATCGCGGCGCGCACGTGCGCGGGGATGTCGGGTCGGGCCAGGATCGCCGCGTTGACGCGTGGGTCGTCCAGTCCCAGCAGTGCCGCGCGCAGGCCGGCGTGCTGGGCGTGGTTCGCGGCCAGCAGCGGCAGTCGTTCGGGGGCGGTCGCGGCGAGCGTGTCCACCAGGGCCGCGGCGAGCCGGCCGGCGAACGGCGTGGTGAGCGTCCGGCCGCACAGGGCGGTCGACACGTCGTCGTCCAGTGCGGCGACGATCGCCGCCGCCGCGCGCGGATCGGCCTGGCGCAGCAGCACCGTCACCGGGGAGCGCACGCTCGTCGCCTCGTGCCCGGGGGTCGTCGGGCAGTCCCGGGGCGGCCCGATGCCGGCGGCCTCGTCGAGGAGGTCGGCGATGCTGCCGTGGTACGGCGAATCCGCGTGCAGCAGGGAGGTCGCGGTGCGCCAGCGCTCCGGGTCGGTGCCCAGCGCCGCGCGGACGGTGCCTCGGAACAGGCGGACCAACTCGGCGAGTTGCCCGGACCGCACGGCGGGCAGGCGGTTGCCGGTCCGGGTCGCCAGGTCCTCGACCAGTTCGATGGCCTTGGCCGCGTGCGGGGCGCGGAAGATCAGGTCGTGGGCGGTGAATCTGCCGGTGGCCAGGCCGATCCGGGCGGCTCGGGTGTGCGGCGGGCCGGGTGTCTCGTGGGCGAGCACGGCCAGGGCGGTGTGCCGCGGGCAGGTCGGCACGGCGACGATCTCGGCGCTCACCGCGGGGCCCCAGGAGGCGACACAGGCGAGGTCGGCGGCCCGCGCCCACTGCGCGGCGGTCCACGACTCGGGGCGACAGGCGTGCAGTTGCCGCCACTTGCCGAACGTCGGCCGCAGGGCGGCCCGGGCCATCGTGTGCATGGCATCGGGAGCGTTGCCGGCCGGTGGCTTGGTCCGGCTCTCGGCCCCGGCGCGGCGCAGGTGTTGCGGGGTGTCGAAGCGTCCGTACACCTGGGCGCGCACCTCGTCGGCCGGGTCCTCGGCCAGCAGCGCGAGGGTGCCCGCGTCCAGGGGTGCGTTGCGCACCAATCGCGCGCGATCGGCCGCCGGTGCGTGACGGGCGATCCACGCGGCGACGGGCGGGGGCAGCGACAGATCGGTGTTGGCGAGGAGCTGCGGGCCGATCTCCGGGAACAGTCGGCGCATCGCGGCGTCGAGCCGGTGTCCCCGGGAGTCGTCTGTGGCATCGAGTAGAACCAGCAGCGATTCGATCACGGCCCCACCCTGCCGGCCCGACCGCGACGCCGGCTGCGGTACCGCTCAGGAACTTCGGCTCGGTCCTGTCCGAGGACTCGACTCGGTGTCGCCCGCAACCTCGGCTCGGTCCGTCGTGGGCAGGACGTCGCGCAACGCGGCCACCCAGGCGGCTGCCCCCTCGGTGCCGCCGTCGACCACGACCCGCCGGGTCAGTCCCGCGAGCAGTGCGCCCAGCGCCCTGGGGCGCAGGTCCTGGTCGGGGTCGACGCCCAGTCGGGCGGCGGCGATGCCGACCGCGTCCTGGGCCAGCGCGTCGATCCGCAGGATGGCGAATTCGTGCACGGAGCGGATGTCGGCGAAGCGGCGGCGGAGTTCGCGTCGGCGGGCCATGGTGCCGGCCGGCTCGTCCGCGGTTCCGTTGGTATAGCCGTCGAAGGCGTGCGCCAGGGCCGCCCACAGGTCGAGGTCGGCCGGCGCCGCGGCGAACCGGTCGACGATGTGCCGGCCGAAACCCCAGCCGAAGAGCAGTGCTTCCTTGCTCTCGTAGTAGCGGAAGAAGGTGCGGTGCGCGACGTCGGCCCGGGCGCAGATCTGGTCGACGGTGGTGCCCTCGAAGCCGCGCTCCTCGAAGAGATCCAGGGCCGCGGTCCGAATGGCGTCCCGGGTCTGCGCCTTCTTGCGTTCGCGCAGTCCCGGTCCGGTCGTCGCGGCGTGCGTCTGCTCGCGCATGGTCCTCCCATTCGATGCCGTCCGAAGGCCGGGGCGGGCTTCGTGACGGTGTGTGGCGGCTTCGTGGTCGCGGGGGTTCGGGGCCCGGGGTTCGGGCTCCCGGATTGCAATCTTCCCCGCCACAGAAGTTTGCACTACTGTCATCTGGCAGTTGTGCCACTTATCGGGGTCGGTGCAGGTCCGCCCCCGTGGACCCGTGTTCCCCCGGACGGAGCGAGGGCGGGTCGGCCCGGACCGCCCGTTCGGCAAGCGCCGGCCGCGGTCCGAAGCACCCCACACCCGCCCCCGATCACCACCACGAGGACTGATCCACCATGCTCCGCACGCTGCGCCACCACGATGGCACCCGCTTTCGCGACCTCAACCACAACGGGACCATGGAGCCCTACGAGGACCCCCGGCTCCCGATCGACGAACGCGTCGCCGACCTGCTGGGCCGGATGACCCTGGCCGAGAAGGCCGGCCTGATGTGCTGCGGCCGGATGGTCCCCGGCAACGGCTCGCGCATCCCCACCGGGGCCGAGTCGATCGGCGAACGCGGCGTCAACACCTTCGGCCTCACCGCGATGCCCGCGCCGGTCGAGATGGCCCGGTGGAACAACCACGTGCAGGAACTGGCCGCCGCCACCCGGCTGGGCATCCCCGTCACCCTGGCCTCCGACCCCCGGCACGGCTTCACCGAGAACCCCGCCACCGCGTTCACCGGTGGCGCCTTCAGCCGCGGCCCCGAACCGATCGGCCTCGCGGCCACCGACGACCCCGAGCTGGTCCGGGAGTACGCCGCCGCGATGGCCGCCGAACTGCGCGCCGTCGGCGTGCGCGTCGCGATCCACCCGATGGCCGACCTGGCCACCGAGCCGCGCAAGCCGCGCACCAGCGGCACCTTCGGCGAGGACGCCGACCGCGTCGCCCGCATCCTGGCCGCCTACATCCGCGGCATGCAGGGCGAGCGTTTGGGCCCGGACAGCGTCGCGTGCATGACGAAGCACTTCCCCGGCGGCGGCCCCCAGGAGGGCGGCGAGGACCCGCACTTCGCCTACGGCACCCGCACCGTCTACCCGGGTGGCAACCTCGACTACCACCTGCGGCCGTTCGAGGCCGCGTTCGCGGTCGGCACCGCCCAGGTCATGACGTGCTACTCGATTCCGGTCGGCACCGCGCTCGCCGAGGTCGGCTCCTCGTTCAACCGCGACGTCCTCACCGGCCTGCTGCGCGACCGGTACGGCTTCGACGGCGTGGTGTGCAGCGACTTCAACGTGCTCACCGGCATGGAGATCCCCGGCATCGTCGCACTGCCGCCCCGCAACTGGGGCGTCGAACACCTCACCATCGCCGAACAGGCGGCGATGATGTTGCACGCCGGCGTCGACCAGTTCGGCGGCGAGACCCGCACCGACCTGATCATCGACGCGGTGCACTCGGGCGCCGTCGAGGAGAGCCGCATCGACGCGTCGGCCCGGCGCATCCTGCGCGACAAGTTCCGGCTCGGCCTCTTCGACGACCCGTACGTCGACCCCGAGGCCGCCGAACGGGTGGTGGGACACCCCACCCGCGTCGAGCTCGGCCGCCGCGTGCAACAGCGCTCCCTGGTCCGCCTGACGGGGGAAGTGTTCGTGGCGGAGCCGCGGCGCCGGCTGTACGTGGAGAACATCGACCCCGAAGTCGCCGCCCGTTACGGCACGGTGGTCCAGCGACCCGAGGACGCGGACCTGGCCGTCATCCGGATCGACGCCCCCTACGAGCCCCGCGAGGGACTGCTGGAACGCCACTTCCACGCCGGCTCCCTCGACTTCCCCGCCGGCGAGGTCGAGCGGCTGGGCAAGCTGTGTGCGACCGTACCCACGGCGATCGACGTCTTCCTCGACCGCGCCGCGATCCTCACCGAACTCGCCGGTTGTGCCACCGCCCTCCTCGCCGACTTCGGCGCCGACGACGACCTGGTCCTGGACGCGGTCTTCGGCCACGCCCCCACCCCCGGCACGCTGCCCTTCGACCTGCCCTCGTCGATGCGCGCGGTCGAGGACTCCCGCGAGGACATGCCATTCGACACCGGCGAACCGCTGTTCCGCTGCGGACACCCGCACTCGACCCGGTGACGACACCCGGCGAACGTCCCGACCTCCGGTGGGTCGAACCGCCGCCGTGGCGGCGGCCCCCCCCCCGCCGGCCCGGCCCCCCCGGGGGGGGGGGGGGGTGGGGGGTGGGGGCGGGCCGCGGGGGGGGGGGCGCGGGTCGACCCCCGCC
>NZ_JBHZAV010000298.1:0-7711 GCF_042754445.1 Embleya sp. NPDC059213 | reverse complement strand
GCGTGGGCTCGCGCTGCTCGACCAAGGGGCCGACCTGATCGACGTGGGCGGCGAGGGGCGGCCCGCCCGGGGCCGGGGGGGCGGCCGCGGGGCCCCCCGGGGCCGGGGCACCGGCCGGGCGGGCGACACCGCGGCCGGGCTCGGCGGGCCGGGCGACCGGGGCGGCGGGCCGCGTCGCGGCGGCGGGCGCACTCTCGACCCGCGCGGCGGGGCGCGCCGCCGGGCCGAACACCGAGGCCGCGTAGGCCGGGACCAGGTCCGGCGCGGAGACGGGCGGCCGACGCACGGCCGGGACGATGGACGGGGCCGTGGGACGCGCCTCGCCGGCCCGCCGATCCAGCAGGTCCAACACCGCCGCGCCGCGCGCGAACAGGTCCGGGGTCAGCCGTTGCGGACGCGACACCAGGTGGTCGGCGGCCAGTTCGCCGGCCTGCAACACGGCGAGTTCGTGCTCGTCGGCCCGTTCGATCGCCACCCGCAGCTCTTCGGCCGAACGCTCTCGCTCGCGGCGCCGGGCGATGCTCTCCTCGGCCAGTCGCCGATGGTGTGCGGTACTCCCGCGGACCACCCACGCGATCGCGCCGGCCGCGGACAACACGCCCAGCAGCACGGCGAGTCGAAGTGTGGTCGCACCTCCCGCGACGACCGCCAGGACGACGGCGACGAGCGCCGGCGCGCATATGGCGGCAAGCAGGGATATGCGTGTGGCGGTCGAGACCGAGCGATGGCGTCCACGTGGCATGCACCAGACGTTAGCGCGATACGGCGTTCGCCTTGGTGCGGGGGTTGCCGTGGGCGCGGGCTTTTTTGCTTTCCGTGGGGGGAACTTGGCCGGGCCGACCGCGAACACCGGGCCGGGCCGAAATCCTCCGGAATGCCGCGACGCCGACCGGACCATGGGTAAGTCCGGTCGGCGCCAGGGGATTTGCCGTCATCGAGGAAATTGCGTCAGATCAGGTTCTTGGACTTCAGGTAGGCCTTGGCGACGTCGGCCGGCTTTTTGCGGTCCTCGTCGACCTGCTTGTTGAGCGCGGTCAGGTCCTCGGTGGTGAGCACGGGGGCGAGCTTGTCGACCAGCGGCAGGATCTTGTCCGCCTTGCCCGAATTGACGACCGGAATCACGTTGTCGGCGTTCTGCAGCTTCTTGTCGTCCGTGAGGACGACCAGGCCGAACTGGTCGAGCGTGGCATCGGTGGACGTGGTCAGGACCAGTTGGTCCTTGCCGTCCTTGACCGCCTGCTTGGCGGCGGTGGTGCCCACGCCGAGCGGGTCCACGCCACTCACCTTGATGCCGTACGTCTTCTCCAGGCCCGGGGCGCAGAACGGGCGCGTCTTGCACTCCTCGCCCGCCGCGATCTTCACCTCGATGCCGGCGCGGCCCAGGTCGGAGAGCGTCTTCAGGTTGTTCTTCGCGGCGAAGTCCTTGGTCACCGCGAACGCGTTCTGGTCCACGGCCTGCGACGGTGTTCCGGACTTGAGCCCGGCCGGGCCGGCGAGCGTGTTCAGCGCGGCGACCGTGGCCGCCACATCCGGCGAGGCGACCGGTGCGGCATCCGGGCCGTTCTTCTTCCGGTTCAGGAACTCCGCCATCGTCGCCGCGTATTCCGGCACGACCGCGATCTTGCCCTTCTCCAGCTCGGGTTCGTAGAGCTCACGGTTCTTGACCGTCTTGATGCTCGCCTTCACCCCACCCTTGTCGAGCAACTGTTTGTACATCTGCGCCAGGATCTCGGATTCGGTGAAACCGGCCGAACCGACCACCGTCTTGTCGTCGTCCGAGGAGGAACACCCCGTCGCGCCCATCAGAAACACCAGGGACAGCCCTGCCGCCACGCCGACCGTCATGCCCGTCTTGCCACGCCGTATAAGCATGCGATGCACCGCCCTTTCCGTTCTCACGAGGTCACACCGCCACGCGGCGTCCGGGCCGTGAACCGCTGCACGAGCGCGAACAGGCCCTCCACCACCAGAGCCAACGCGGCCACGAGGATTGCCCCCGCCACCACTTGACCGTTGTCCTGCAGGTCGAAACCGGCCGTGACGATGCGCCCGAGACCGCCCCCCGCGACCAGTGCCGCGAGTGTTGCGGTCGCAACAACCTGAACGGCACACGTTCGAATTCCCGTCATGATCAACGGAAGTGCCAGGGGCAGCTCGACACGGAACAACATCTGCCCGCCCGTCATGCCCATGCCGCGCGACGCCTCGACCACGTCCCGGTCCACTCCCCGCATGCCGACGTAGGCGTTGGTGAGCACCGGCGGGATGGCGAACAACACGAGCGCGATGATCGTCGCGGTGTCGCCCATGCCGATCGGACTCAACCCGAGCAGCACCAGCACCGCGAACGTCGGGATGGCCCGCCCGATGTTGGAGATGTTGATCGCGAGCGTGCCGCCCCGGCCCAGATGTCCCAGCCACAGCGCGATCGGCAGCGCTATGACCACCGCGACCAGCACGCACACCACGGTCAGCACGACGTGTTCGCCGAGCCGATTCCACACCCCGCTCTCGCCGCTCCAGTTCGTGCCGTCGGCCAACCAGTCCCACGCGTCGCCGAGCACGTTCACGCCGAGGCCCCCGCCTTCAGGTCGATCTCGGCCGTCGGCGCGGGCACCGCCGACTGTCGCCGCTTGCGCCCGCCGGCCCGCTCCCACGGGGTCGACAGCCGCTGTACGCCGAGCAACAACAGGTCGGCCACGATGGCCAGCGCGACGCACAACACCGACGCGGTCAACACCTGCGCCTTGAAGAGCGTGTCGATGCCGGAGTAGATCAGGTTGCCCAGCCCGCCGGAGCCGACGATCGCGCCGACCGTGGTGAGCGCGACGGTGGACACCGTGGCGACCCGGACGCCGGCCATGATCGCGGGCAGCGCGAGCGGCAGTTCGACCTGGAACAGCAACCGCCCGGGCCCGTAGCCCATGCCCTTGGCCGCCTCCACCACATCCGGCGGCACCGCCTGCAGACCGGCGAGCATGTTCCGCACCAGGATGGTCAGCGAGTACAACACCAGGCCGATGATCACCGTGGTCTCGGTCAGACCCGTGAACGGCTGCAGAATCGCGAACATCGCCAGCGAGGGAATCGTGTACAGGATCGTGGTCGAGCCGAGCAGCACGCTGCCGGTCAGTCGCCAACGCCGGGCCGCGAGGGCCATCGGGAACGCGACGAGCAGACCGATCGCCACCGATACGACGGTCAGATAGATGTGTTCGCGCAACGCGGTGGTGATCTCCTCGGAGTACTCGTCGAAGTACTTCCCGCAGACCCACGAGTTGCGCTTCAGGCAGTCACCGGAGGCCACAATCACGGGCGGACAGTACCCCAGCGGTCGGACGGGCATTCTCGTGACGGCCGACACACCCGGTGTGTGAACGGGATCGTCCGGGTACGTTGCCACCCTTGGGGGCCGGGAATCACCCGGATCTCCGGACACCTGCCACGATTGCCCGCCATGCCCCCGGAGGGTCCCCATGATCCGTCTCGACCGCGTCACCAAGCGGTACCCCGACGGCACCGAGGCTGTCGCGGAACTGTCCCTGGAGGTCGCCGCGGGCGAACTGGTCACCCTGGTCGGCCCGTCCGGCTGCGGCAAGACCACCACGATGAAGATGGTCAACCGGCTGATCGAACCCACGTCAGGGCGGATCTTCCTGGACGACGAGGACATCACCCGGGCCGACCCGGTCAAGCTGCGCCGGCGGATGGGCTATGTGATCCAGTCCGGCGGCCTGTTCCCGCACCGCACCGTGCTGGAGAACACCGTCACCGTGCCGAGTCTGCTGGGCTGGGACCGCAAGAAGGCCCGGGCTCGCGGCGTCGAACTCCTGGAGCTGGTCGGCCTGGACCCGGCCAGGCTCGGCGACCGCTACCCGCACCAGCTCTCCGGCGGCCAGCGCCAACGGGTCGGCGTGGCCCGCGCCCTCGCCGCCGACCCGCCGGTGTTGCTGATGGACGAGCCGTTCGGCGCGGTGGACCCGGTGGTGCGCGAGCGTCTGCAGAGCGAATTCCTGCGACTTCAGGCGGAGTTGAAGAAGACCGTCCTGTTCGTCACGCACGACATCGAGGAGGCGGTGCGACTCGGCGACCGGATGGCGGTCTTCTCGATGGGCGGCCACATCGAGCAGTTCGACACGCCCTCCAGCGTGCTCGGCGCGCCCGCCAACGACTACGTCGCCGACTTCGTCGGGGCGGATCGCGGCCTCAAGCGGCTGTCGGTGACCGAGATCACCCCCGAGGACCTCGAACTGCCGCCGGTCGTGCACCTGGACGACCCGATGTCGGAGGCGCTCGCGAAGCTGCGCGCGGCCGACTCGCGCTGGGCCGTGGTGCTGGACGACGCGGGCAACCTGCACGGGTGGGTGGACGACCGCGCGACCGCCGGTACGGTGCGCGATCGGGCCCGCCGGATGGAGGCCTGGGTGTCGGTGCGCGCCTCGCTCAAGCAGGCGTTCGGCGAGATGCTCCAGCACGACGCCGGGTGGATCGCGGTGCTGGACGGGGACCGGTTCGTGGGCGTGCTCACGCCGGCGCGGCTGCACGAGGCCCTGCGGCGCTCGATCGGTGCGGAGGAGCGGGACATCCCGTTGGCCGAGGTCGTGCTGGACACGATCGAGGGCTGACGGGAAATCCCGGGCCGGCCCGGGGCTACTTGTCCTCGGGGTCCTCGGGGACGCGCAGTATCCGCTCCAGGAACAGGCAGCCGCCGACCAGCAGCAGGCCCGCGCCCACGGCGAAGGCACAGCGCTGGGCCTGGGCCGAGCGCTCGGTGACCTCCAGGAAGCCGGTCAGGTAGAGCGCGTAGCCGCCGTACAGGCCCACCACCAGCGCGCCGACCAACGAACCGGCCTTGGCGAAGACCACCGCCCGCGCGGCGACCAGCGGATCCACCGGGCGGGCGTTCGGCCGCCGCTCGCGCTGCGCCTTGAGCCGCGAACGCAGCGACAGCGCGGTCGCCAACGCGATCGCAGCCAGGCACAGCAGCACGATCGGGGCCAGAATCGGGACCACGGGCGGCGTGCCGCGCGAGTCCCACAGGTCGATTCCGGCATACGCGAGGCCACCCGCCCCCAGCGCGAGGGCGAGCAGGACGAGCGGGCGCGTGGGCTTCATCGGTCTGCGGTCAGCTCCAGGTCGTCACGGCGACGCACCCCGTCGAGGCCCACCCGCGCGAGCAGGTCGGCGACCCGGCCGTGGCCCGGTACCTCCGCCTCGGGGTCGATGTCGTGCCACGGCGCGAGCACGAACGAACGCTCGTGCGCGCGCGGATGCGGCAGGGTCAGGCGCGGGTCGTCCCGCACCACGTGCTCGAACCAGATCACGTCCACGTCCAGCGTGCGCGGTCCCCAGCGCTCGACCCGGACCCGCTGGAACGCCTCCTCGATCGAGTTGCCGCGCTCCAGGATCAGATCCGGGGTGAGCAGCGTGCGCACCTCGACCACCGCGTTGAAGTAGGTGCCCTGCTCGGGCCCGCCCACGGGGTCGGTCTCGTAGACCGGGGACACCCGCAGCAGGCTCACTCCCGGGGTGTCGGCGATCTCGTCGATGGCACCCTGGATGGTTTCCAGGCGGTTGCCCAGGTTGCTGCCGAGCGCGAGCACGACCCGGCTCCAGGTCGACGGCATCCGCCGGCCGGCGGTCTCGGCGGGCTGCTCCGGGACCGGTTCGCGCGTGGGCTCCTCGACGGTGTCGGTCATCGGTCCCGCCCTCGCACGATGGTCACCGTCACGTCGTCGAACGGCACGGTGATCGGGGCGTCGGGCTTGTGCACGATCACTTCCACCTCCTGCACGAGCGGGCGGGCCAGGCACACGTCGGCGATCCGCTGCGCGAGCGTCTCGATCAGATCGACCGGGTCGCCCTGGACGACGCCGACCACGTCCTCGGCGACCTCGCCGTAGTGCACCGTGAGGGTGAGGTCGTCGGACTGCGCGGCCGGACGGGTGTCCACCCCGAGCACGACGTCGACAACGAAGGTCTGGCCCTCGTCGCGTTCCTTCGCGAACACTCCATGGTTGCCGCGGGCCTTCAGTCCCCGCAGCGAGACGCGGTCCAGCATCAGTCGCCTCCTCGGCGCTATCCCATCACTGCGCACCCCGACCGTTCGGTTGTCGACCCGTCGAGGGGCGGTCGCGCCGACGGCCGGACCACCTCTGTGCGGTACGAATGTACCCAGCGAACCCGACAGGTTCGCTCGGCCGGGTGCCCCGAAGACACCCGAACGACGCATCGAAGCGATCGGGATCGGTCAGATCTCCTCTTCGGCGTCGACCTCCGCCATCACCGGAGACGCGTGGTGCAGCCACAACCGCCAGCCCGCGGGAGTGCGCCGGAAGACGTTGGTGACCACCGCCCGGCCGCCCGCGAACCCGGCCTCGTCGCCGCCGTCCTCCTCGGCCATCCCGGTCAGCATGTTCGCCGTGCAGGACAACACCGCGACCTCGCCGGCCAGCTTGACCTCGACGTCGGTCAGGAAGAACTGCACATACGCGGTGTTCGCCATGATCAGCGCGTACGAGCGCAGAATCTCCGCGCGTCCGTGCAACGCGGGCCACCCCGGATGCACGCACGTCACGCTGGGCGCGTCGGGGCCGTCGGCCCAGATCGCGCCGAGGGCGTCGATGTCGCCCTCCTCGACGGCCGTCCACAGCGCGAGGTTGACCTCGCGTACCGCGTCCGCCTCGGGCGACGTCTGGTCGTCAATCGGGTTCATCGGGCCTCCTGCCAGGCAGCCGCCACCTTGACCGCGTCGAGCGAAGCGGGCACCTCGTGCACACGGACGGCCCACGCGCCCGCGGCGGCGGCCAGCGCGGAGACCGCGGCCGTCGCGTCGTCGCGGCCGCGAGGCGGACGCAGTGTGCCGTCCTCGGCGGCGAGCAGCCGCCCCAGGAAGGTCTTGCGGGACGCGGCCACGAGCAGCGGACGACCGAGCTCGTGCAGCGCGTCCAGGTGGGCGAGCAACGGCCAGTTGTGCGCGGCCGTCTTGGCGAAGCCCAGACCCGGGTCGAGCACGATCGCGTCGGGGTGCACGCCGGCCGCGATCACCTTCTCCATCCGCTCGGCCAACTCGGTGCGCACCTCGGCGACCACGTCGGCGTAGACCGCGTGCTCCTGCATGCCGCGCGAGTGCCCACGCCAGTGCATGACCACCACGGGCACCCCGCTGTCGGCCACGTAGGCGGCCATCGCCGGATCCGCGAGCCCGCCGCTGACGTCGTTGACCAGCCTGGCGCCGGCCTCGACGGCGGCGCTCGCGACCTCGACCCGGGTGGTGTCCACGCTGACCACCGCGCCGGCCGCGGCCAGTTCGCGCACCACCGGGACGACCCGGCGCAGTTCCTCGTCCACGTCGACCCGACCGGCCCCCGGTCGGGTCGACTCGCCGCCCACGTCGATCAGGTCGGCCCCTTGGTCGAGCAGCGCGAGCCCACGCGTGATCGCGGCCTTCGAGTCGAACCACAGGCCGCCGTCGGAGAACGAATCGGGGGTCACATTGACCACCCCCATGACCGCGCACCGGCCGAACTCGGGCAGGCCGCGCACCCGTGGTGGGCGGTCGGGAGCCCGATGTCGCGGGCCGGTCGTCGCTGTCATGGGGAACAGAGTAGGGGGGGGGGGGGGGGGGGCGGCGCGCCCCCCCCCCACCCCACCCCCACAATGGTGCCGGCGGGCACCCCCAACACGAAAAAAAAAAAAAAAAAACAAGACA
>NZ_JBHZAV010000297.1:0-7751 GCF_042754445.1 Embleya sp. NPDC059213 | reverse complement strand
TGCCGCCCGAGCCACCCCGGGGCCCGGGCGCCGGGGGGGCCGCCCCCGGCTGGGCGGCGCCCCGCCGGGCGGGCGGTCGCGCTGCGGCCGGCCCCCGTCGGCGCCGATTCGGAAAGTCCGAACGAAACCCCTTGCGCAATGGTCAAGAAGTGTTGACCATTACTCGCATGCCTACGGACGATCTCCCCGAGACGATTCACGTCACCACCGACGAGCAGTTGCGCGCCGTCTCCAATCTCACGCGTCACCGGATCATGGCCGTGCTCCGCTTCGAGCCGGCGACGATCACCCAGATCGCCTCGCGGGTCGGCCTCGCGAAGGGGAGTTCCAGCTATCACGTGCGGCTGCTGGAGCGGGCCGGCCTGGTGAAGGTGGTGCGCACGCGGAAGGTGCGGGGGGTCACCGAGCGGTATTACGCGATGGCCGCGCGGTCGATCGTGCTCCCGGATCCGGGCGAGGGAGGGCCGGATGTGCTGATGCGGCATGCGGTGGCGGACCTGGAGGCGTCGCCGGTGGACGGTGAGCGGCACGTGCGGATGGCGCATCTGCGGCTCACCGAGGAGCAGTTCGCGGAGCTGGGGGCGCGGCTGGATGCGCTGGCGGACGAGTACCGGGAGCTGTCCGATCCGTCGCTGCCGGACGCGTCACTCGTCTTCGCACTGTTCCACCCGGCCGTGCCCGAGCAGACCGAGGGGGACGCCAAGTGATCTCGGACGCAAGGAAGTTGCCGACCGGGTTCGGACGGCTGTGGACCGCGCAGACGGTGTCCTCGCTCGGGGACGGGGTGTCGCATGCCGCGTTGCCGCTGCTCGCGTTGACGTTGACGCGGGACCCGATGGCGCTCGCCGTCGTCACGGCCGCGGGCACGCTGCCGTGGTTGCTCTTCGGGGTGCTCGGCGGTGCGCTGGTGGACCGCTGGGACCGTCGGCGCACGATGTGGGTCGCGGACACGGCACGTGCGGTGCTGCTCGCCATCCCGGCGACGGCGGCCGTGCTCGACGTGCTGAGCATTCCACTGCTCGCGGCCGTCGCCTTCCTGCTCGGCGTCGGCGGCCTCTTCTTCGACACGGCAGCCACGGCCTATCTGCCCGATCTGCTCCGCCGCGATCCCGCACTCCTGGAACGCGCCAACTCCCGCCTGCGCGGCACCCAGATCGCCGCGTCCGGCTTCGCCGGGCCGCCTGCGGGCAGTGCGCTGCTCGCGCTCGGGCGGGCGTTGCCGCTGCTCGCCGACGCGGTGTCGTTCATGCTCTCCGCACTGCTCGTACGTACGCTGCCCGCCATGCCCCGGCCCGAGCCGGAGGCCCGCGAGTCGCTGCTCCGGCAGGCGCGGGCCGGGGCCTCGTACGTCTTCCGGGACCGGTTGTTGCTCGGGCTCGCGCTCCGCCCGGCGATCGGGAACGTCGCCTTCCTCGCCGTGGAGACCGTCCTCGCCCTCTTCGCGCACGATCGCCTCGGCATCGACACCTACGGCTTCGGCCTGCTCCTCACGGCGGAGGCCACCGGCGGCCTGCTCGGCGCGGGCATCGCTTCCCAGCTCGGCCGACGACTCGGCACCGGCACCGCACTGACCTGCACCGCCGCCGTCGAGGGGCTTGCCATCCTGGGCCTGGCCGCCGCCCCGAACCCGTACGTCGCCGGCCTGGCGCTCGCCGTCTGCGGAGCGGGCATGGGCGCCACGATGGTGCTCGGCCCCTCCCTCCGGCAGGCGATCGTCCCGGCCCACCTCATGGGCCGGGTCGCCTCCACCTCCCGGATGCTGGCCATGTGCGCCGCCCCGTTCGGGGCCTTCCTCGGCGGTTGGCTGGCCACCGCCTACGACGTCCGCACCCCGCTCTACGCCGCCGCCGTCCTGCTCCTGACGATGACGGCCGTCACGGCATCCATGACCGGCAACCGCCGGGTCGAAGCGGCGCTGCGTGCCGCCGCCCTCGCCGACGGCCCGGATCGCCCGGAACCCGGGGGTCCCGTTCGGGAGGGCAGCGTGCAGGCCCCCGCGACGTCGTCGAGCCTGGGCTGACCCCAACTCGGCGTTCCTCGTCTCGGCTCGAAGCGACGGGCGCCCAGCCTCCATGGGATGCAACGCGTGGCCCGACGACCGACGTTGGGTCAGGGCAGGTGGGTGATTTCCACCGTCAGGGGGCCGGCGGCTTCGGTGAGGCCCGTCTCGGTTGCGCACGGAGGCTTCGGCAGGGGAGAGAGGGTTCGGGTGGTGACGGTCGTGGCGCCGGCGAAGCGTCCGGAGAGGATCTTTCCCTTGAAGACCGCCGCCCGCCTGCCGCCGACCGGGCTCTCGACGCCACCGGATTCCTCGAGAGTGCTGCTCCCGCCGTCGTCCCAGGTGATGGTCGTCTCCCGGGTGCGAGTACCCCCGACGCAGGTCATCACCCCCGACATCGTGGAGGTCACGCGGCCCGAGGCGGGCAGCGAGTCGCCGAACGGCAGACACGAGGTCAGCTCGCCCTCGCCTCGGCCGGCGACCTGACGCGGCGTCGCGTTCAATCCCGGCGCGAACGTCTCGGTCTGGAACCCGGTGCAGACCTGCACCACGGGCACCGGCAGCGCGGGCGCGGTGAGCCCGACGGGACTTGCGGTGCCCGCCGCGGTGAGCACCAACACGGCTGGAAGGCAGGCGAGTCCCCTGCCGAGGAGTTGCGTGGGGTTCATGGGTCGACCTCGCAGACGGACGCGGCCGTGGTGGGGACGGCGGGGCGCGTGCGCCGTCCGCCATGGCAGCGAGAGTGGGACATGGCAGGCACTGCGATCTTGCAACGACGCAGGTCCGCATGGGGTTACGGGTGTTCACTCGGAAGGACGAAACGTCTTGCCGTCAGCGAGCTCCCCACCCCCACTGCCACTGGCGTCCGTCGCGAAAGACCTCCCGGCGGAAGGGATCCAGCCGCAGACCCGCGATCTCGCTGAGCGGGGGTCGGGCGTGCGCGCGTCTGCGGTCCAGCGCCCGCAGCCGCATGACGAGTTCGCGAAACTCGAACGGTTTGGTCAGGTAGTCGTCGGCGCCGAGCCCGAACCCGGAGGCCTTGTCGTCGATCCGGCCGGCGATAAGGTACGGCGACCACCTGACCTCGGGTCCCTGCGGGCGGCGCCGGCCGGGAGCGCATGTGCACAAGGGAGTCGACGTGATACCGACCGAGGCGGACCTCACCGAAGCCGTGTACCGGGCCGCCGGTGCCGCCGTCTCGGATCTGTTCCGGGAATACCCGGAGCACGACTTCTACTACTGCGCGCTGGTCACGCCGGGCGAGGCGTTCGGCCCGTCGCTTTCGGCCTGGTCGACCCAGGCCCTGGCCGCCGCGGCGGGCGGTTCCCCGGCCGAGGCCGACCTGTTGCGGTGGTCCTACGCGGACTCGCCGTTCTGCACCTACGGGGAGCGGCACCTCGCCCCGATCCGAGGTCTCTTCGACGCCCGACCGCAGGTCTACGAACTCCCCGACGACGAGGCGGAGGCCGAGTTCGAACTGCGGTTGGGCGCGATGGTCGCGGCGATGGCCCGCCTCGACGCGGAAGGGCTGTTCGGCGACGGTGGGCGACGCCTGTCCATCGTCGCCGTCGTCGAGGTCCCCGGGGACGAGGCCGAGAACGCCGCCCGCGCCCTGGCCCTGAACCCCCCGGCAGCCGCCGCCGCGTACCTCGCGGCGAACGCACCCGCGCCCGCGCCCCGAAGCCCCCGGTAACCGCCGCCGCGGCGGGCCCGCTCCGGCGGTGCGACGGCGTTGCCCGACGGCCCCGGCCGAGACGGCGGAGCGGGCCGCGCGCTTCAGGCGAACGAAGTCGCCGCGGCCGTGCAGTTCGACCGACCGGTGTCGTGCTGGGCCCGGGCCGCCGCCATGAGCACGTCGAGCGCGTTGCGGGTGCGCTGCAACTCCTCGATGTGGTCGGAGAGTCGGTCCCGTTCCTGGAGCATGCGCTCCATCGCGGCGGCGGAATGGTCGTCGCTGGGCGAGTCCACGCACGGCAGCAGTTCGACGATGGTGCGGCTGGACAGGCCGGCCGCGTACAGGCGCTGGACGAAGGCGACCCGCTCGATCTCGTGGTCGGTGTAGTGCCGTTGCCCGCCGGCGCTGCGGACGCTGGTGAGCAGCCCCTGCTCCTCGTAGTAGCGCAGCGAGCGGACGCTGGCTCCGGTCCGCGCCGCGAGTTCGCCGATCCGCATCTCGTACTCCTGTCCGTGACCCCGGTCACACGACTTGCCTCTCACATTGATGTGAGGTTTTAGCGTACTACCGGGCCCGTTCGCCAGGGCCCGCCACCAGTACCGGGCAGTACGAGCCGTACGAGGAGTACCGGCATGACCACGTTGTTCGACCGTCACCGTCTCGGTGATCTGGAACTGCCCAACCGCGTCGTGATGGCGCCGATGACCCGGGTCCGGGCCGCGGCGGAGGGGCTTGCGACCCCGTCCATGGCGGCCTACTACGCCCAGCGGGCCACCGCCGGGCTGATCGTCGCCGAGGGCCTTCAGCCGAGCCTCGTCGGCCAGTCCAACCCGGGCACGCCGGGCCTGTACACCGACGCGCAGGTGACCTCCTTGCGGCCCGTCACCGACGCCGTGCACGCCAACGGCGGGCGCATCTTCGCCCAGATCATGCACGGCGGCCGGATCTCGCACCCCGACACCACCGGCCTGCAGCCGGTCGGGCCGTCCGCGGTGGCCGCCGCGGGCAACGTGTTCACCCCGACCGGGCCGCAGCCCGCGCCGGTGCCCCGCGCACTGGCGACCGCCGAGGTGCCCGAGCAGGCGCGCTCCTACGCCGAGGCCGCCCGGCGCGCCATCGACGCCGGCTTCGACGGCGTCGAACTGCACGGCGCCAACGGCTATCTGATCTCGCAGTTCCTGTCCTCCAACGCCAATCTGCGCACCGACTCCTACGGCGGCCCGGTGCGCAACCGCATCCGGTTCGCCGTCGAGGCCGTCGCCGCCACGGTGGACGCCGTGGGCGCGGCCCGCACCGGAATCCGGCTCTCCCCGGGCGGCACCTTCTGGGACGTGGCGGAGACGGACGTACCGGAGCTGTACGCGGCCCTGCTGGCGGAGTTGGCCCGCTTCGACCTCGCCTACGTGCACGTGGAGGCGACCGCGGCGGAGGAGGTGCTGGTCGGACTGCGCCGCGGGTGGCCCGGCACCCTCGTCGTCAACCCGGTGCTCCCGATGGGCCCGAAGCAGACCGACCGGACCTCCGCCGACCACTGGCTCGGGCTGGGAGCGGACCTGATCAGCTTCGGCCGCGCCTTCATCGCCAACCCCGACCTGGTCGAACGGCTGCGCACCGGCCTGCCGATCGCGCCCGCCGACGAGAACACGTACTACCAGGGCGGCGACGCGGGCTACCTCACCTACCCGGCCTACCAGTACACCGCCTGAACGGAGGCGGCGGACGAGTGGAGGAACAATGAATTCGCCTCGGGACCAGGTCGCCGACACCGCGGCAACGGAACCGTCCGCCCGGACGGACATCATCATCGCCGGCCGGGTCTTCGTCCCCGCCGGGGAGACCGAAACGTTCGCCGCCGAGGCCCGGGCGACGTACCCGATCGCCGCGGCGAACCCCGGAAACGTGTCCATCTCGTTCTGCGTGGAGGACGCGACGACCGGAACCGTCACGGTACTGGAGCAATGGGCGTCCCAGGAGGCGCTCGATCGACACCTGGCCACGCCGGAGGTCAGGGCACTCTTCGCCAAGTGGAGCCCGCACATGCGCAACGAAGTGCGCAAGTTCGACGCGCGCAACGAGAGAGACCCGCGGGCCTGAGCCACCCGCCGTCGAGCCGAATCGCGTCGACGCCTCCCGCCGCGCCGCGGCGTCTGCGATGCCCTCGCCCTCGCCCTCGCCGTCGCCGGGGCCCGGTCGTGCCGGGCCCCGGCCGGGGTGCGTCGGGGGAGGGCGGTGATCGCGGCCGGGCGCCTACGTGGCACCAGGACCGCCGGCGGTGGCGGATCACCAGTCGGTCCGCGGCCGGTCGGGCGCGGGAGGAGTGGGCCGACGCCGTGGTCGGCGCGATCGGGTTCTTCCAGGACCCGATGACCCCGGACATCCCCGGCCTGGACACCTTCGCCGGAACCGTCGTACACACCGCCGCGTGGGCCCCCGACCTCGACCGATCAGATCCGATCCGGACGGTGCCGGGGTGGCCCGGCGTTTCCCGCCCCTACGTGGCGTGATGCCCGTCCCCGGGGCCGATTCGCAGGCCGACGAGTCGGCCGCACCGACCGCCCGCCGCCTCGGCCCGCCGATTGGCGGTCAGCCGCAGATCGCCTTGTCCAGGAGGGCCTCGACGGCGTCGTCGGGGTCGCCGCGGAAGTCGGGCGTGAGCGCGATCGTGACCTGGCGGCGCCGATCCTGGGTGGAGAACGACCAGGCCTGGTACGCCAGGGCATCGCCGTCGTTGCCGTACACGGGAATCCCGCACGTGGTGTCCTGCCAACGCAATCCCAGCCCGTACCGCCCCCCTTCGACGCCCGCCGTCTTCATCTCGTCGAGCAGGTGACTCGGCAGGAGGCGCCCACCGACCAGTGCGGCCATGAATCGGTTCAGATCCGCCGTCGTGGAGATCATCTCGCCGCCCGCGCCCATCAGCGACGGATTCATCTCGGTGAAGTCGACGAGTCGGGTCTCGTTGCCCTGCCGTACCGGGAGGTAACCCTTCGGGTGCGGTCCACGAATACGCGACGACGTCCCCGGCAGCGAGGTGCCCTGCAACCACAGCGGTTCGATGATTCGGCGCTCGATCTCCCTGGCATACGACCGGCCGGTCACCTTGTGGACGATTTCGCCGAGCAGGAGGTAGCCGGTGTTGGAGTACGCGTATTCGCCCCCCGGTTCGGAGGTCGCCGGCTGGGTCACCGCCCGCTGGATCAGCTCCATGGCGGACCAGGTGCGGAACCGGTCGGCCTCGAACTCCGGCGTCGGTGGCATCGGCAGCGTCCGACGGTAGTCGGGCACCCCGCTCGTGTGGTTGAGGAGCTGCCGCACGGTGATCCGATCACCCGCGGGGACCACGCCGGGCAGCCACTTCTCGACCTTGTCGTCCAGGTGCAACCAGCCCTCGTCCACGAGTTGCAGGACGACGGTGGCGACGAACGTCTTGGTGATGCTGCCCGCGCGGAACCGGCCCTGTGCCGGCACCTCCCGCGTCGTGCCCAGTTCGGCGACGCCGCTGACGCCTCGCCACACGTGGCCGTCGCGCTGCACCTCGATCAGCGCACCCAAGGCGCCGTTCGCCGTGATGTCGTCCAGCCCCTTCTGCAGCCCGCCGCGATCCGGGCGATCCGTCTGCTCCGCCGAGGCAAGCGTGGCGGATGGCACCGCGACCACCGCCAACGCCGTCGCCGCGGTCACCAATACCCGATGCATGCGCTTCATGCCGGCCCCCGATTCGTTCGAGTCGTGCACCTCGGGGTCGAACCCCCGTTGGCAACAAGCTTGTCGGGCAGGGCAGCCCTCGGCGATGGGGCTCGTGGCCGTATCCACCGGGGGGATACCCCCACCTCCGCCACGGCGTCGCCACGGGTTGCGCGGGTGCCCGTCCCGGTCGTGGAACGAGGCGGCTGCGGAGTGGGTGGGCGCCCACCGGTTCACCGGATTTCCGAGCGACGGGGTCACCCGTACAGCCGAACCCGGTGACCGCGGAGCGACTTCGCGAAGACGCATCCCGCGACCCGGGGTTTCGGGTCATACTGTGCCCCCGGCACCCGAAGGACCGCCGGGGCGGGCGTGGCCCGAACGCCACAGGGA
>NZ_JBHZAV010000296.1:0-7771 GCF_042754445.1 Embleya sp. NPDC059213 | reverse complement strand
GGCGCCGCCCCCCCCCCCCCACGGCCCGCCCGCCCCCCGCGGGGGCCCCCCCCCCCGCGGCAGGTCCCACAACCTGACGCAGGGTCAGGCGGCCACGGTGTGCTCGGCGTTGGCCGGCTCCAGGGCCAGTTCCAGCACCTCGCGTACGTCGGCCACCGCGTGCACGGTGAGGCGGCTCAGGATCTCCTCGGGCACGTCGTCCAGGTCGGCCTCGTTGCGCTTGGGGATCAGCACCGTGGTGACGCCGGCCCGCTCGGCGGCGAGCAGCTTCTGCTTGACGCCGCCGATCGGGAGTACCCGGCCGGTGAGCGAGACCTCACCGGTCATCGCCACGTCCGAGCGGACCGGCCGCCCGGTGAGCAGCGACACCAGGGCGGTGGTCATCGTGACGCCGGCGCTCGGGCCGTCCTTGGGGACCGCTCCGGCCGGCACGTGGATGTGTACGCCCCGGTCCTTGAGGTCGCCCACCGGCACCTCCAGCTCAGCCCCGCGCGAGCGCAGGTAGGACAGCGCGATCTGCGCCGACTCCTTCATCACGTCGCCGAGTTGGCCGGTCAGGGTCAGCCCCGTACCACCCGTCTCCGGGTCCGCGAGCGACGCCTCGATGTAGAGCACGTCGCCGCCCGCGCCGGTGACCGCGAGCCCGGTGGCCACTCCCGGCACCGCCGTGCGCTGCTCGGCCTTGCTCAGCAGCGACTCCGGGGTGTGCCGGGGCCGGCCGAGGTAGTCGCGCAGGTCGCCGGCGTCCACCGTGATCGGCAGCGGGTGCGCGTCGGCGTCCAGCGCCTGCCGGGCCGCGACCTTGCGCAGCACCCGGGCCAGCGAACGCTCCAGGGTGCGCACGCCCGCCTCGCGGGTGTACTCGCCCGCCAGCAGCCGCAGCGCCTCCTCGGTGAAGGACACCTCGGTGACGTCCAGGCCCGCCTTGTCCAACTGGCGCTTGATCAGGTGGTCCCGGGCGATGAGGACCTTCTCGTCCTCGGTGTAGCCGTCGAGACGGACCAGTTCCATCCGGTCCAGGAGCGGCTCGGGAATCGTCTCCAGCACGTTGGCCGTGGCCAGGAACACCACGTCGGACAGGTCGAGTTCGACCTCCAGGTAGTGGTCGCGGAAGGTGTGGTTCTGCGCCGGGTCCAGCACTTCGAGCAGGGCCGCGGTCGGGTCGCCGCGGTAGTCCGAGCCGACCTTGTCGATCTCGTCGAGCAGGACGACGGGGTTCATGCTGCCCGCCTCCTTGATCGCCCGGACGATCCGGCCGGGCAGCGCGCCGACGTAGGTGCGCCGGTGGCCGCGGATCTCGGCCTCGTCGCGCACACCGCCGAGCGCGACCCGGACGAACGAGCGACCCATCGCGCGGGCCACCGACTCGCCGAGCGAGGTCTTGCCGACGCCGGGCGGGCCGACCAGGGCCAGCACCGCGCCGGAGCGTCGTCCGCCGACCACGCCCAGTCCGCGCTCCTCACGGCGCTTGCGGACCGCCAGGTATTCGACGATGCGTTCCTTGACGTCCACCAGGCCGGAGTGGTCCGCGTCCAGGATCGCGCGCGCCTCGGCGATGTCGTACGCGTCCTCGCTGCGGTCGTTCCACGGCATTTCCAGGACGGTGTCCAGCCAGGTGCGGATCCAGCCGCCCTCGGGCGACGCGTCGGAGGCGTGCTCCAGCTTGTCGACCTCCTTGAGCGCGGCGGCCAGCACCTTCTCCGGCAGATTCGCGGCCTCGACCCGGGCGCGGTAGTCCTCCTCCTCGCTGTCCGGGGTGCCGTTGAGCTCGTTGAGCTCCTTGCGCACGGCGGCGAGCTGCTGCTTGAGCAGGAATTCGCGCTGCTGCTTGTCCATCCCCTCCTGGACGTCCTTGCGGATCGTCTCGGCGACGTCCAGCTCGGCGAGGTGGTCCCGGGTCCAGCCGACGACCTTGGTCAGCCGCTCCTCGACGTCGACGGTCTGGAGCACCTCGATCTTCTGCTGGAGCGTCAGGTACGGGGCGTAGCCGGAGTTGTCCGCCAGGTCGCTGGGGTCCTCCAGTGCCTGCACGTGGTCCACCACCTGCCACGCGCCGCGCTTGCCCAGCACGGTGGTGACCAGGGCCTTGTACTCGCGGGCCAGCTCGTGGGTGTGCTCGTCCGCCTCGACGTCCGCCACCCGGGTCGCCTCGACCCACAGCGCCGCGCCGGGCCCGGTGGTACCGCTGCCGATCCGCACCCGGCCCTCGCCGCGCACCACCACGACCGACTCGCCCCCGGGCAGTCGGCCGACCTGCTCGATCACGCCGAGCGTGCCCACCGCCGGGTATTGCCCGTCGTCGCGCGGAACAAGCAGCACCCGCGCCTTGCTCTCACTACGGATGCCGGGTCCACCGGACCGCCCCGCGGCGGCCCGCGCGGCATCCACGGCGGCACGGGTCTCCGCGTCATCGAGTTCGAGCGGGACCACCATGCCGGGGAGGACGACCACGTCGTCCAGCGGAAGAACCGGCAGGGTCAAGGTCCCGATGGTCTCGCTCATGTCATGCCCCTCAGGTAGCCACAGTCGAAAAAGTTGCGCTGCATTGACTCAAGAAACAAGAGCCTCCCTTTGTTCCCCCACCCCTCCCCGATCCGTGTTCGCCCTGGGCGAAGTTGTCGGTGGACGCCGCTAGCCTGCGGCGATGGGCATGGTCGGGGAGTACCTGAGAGTCGCCCCCGCCGAGTTGGCGCGGGCGATCACCGACCAGGCGTGGGGCGAGGAATTCATCGACGACGTGCTCGACGCCGAGTCGGAGGGGTGTCCCGACCCGACGCGGGCCCGGTCGCACAACACCGACAAGGCGTGGGACGCCCTGGGCTTCCTGACCCGGCGGATCGGCTTCACCGTCGACGTCGTCCACGGTGCGGAGGCGATGCCCTGGGACGAGAACGACTGGAGTCACGGGGTTCCGCGCTACCTCACCCCGGACCGCGTTCGAGCAGCCGCCGAGGCTCTGTCGGCGACTCCCGGTCACCGGCTCGTCGCGGGTGTCGGCCCGGCCGACCTGGTGCGTGCCGGGGTCTATCCGGCCTTCGTCTGGGAGCAGGCCGAATCCCTCGATTACGCCACCGGGCACTACGCGGCGCTCGGCGTGTTCTTCCGCTCCGCGGCCGAGGCCGGGGACGCGGTACTGGTCTGGTTGTCCTGACTCGTGCGCCCCGGTGCGGGTCGGGGATTGGGCGCAGTGGGTGAATTCCGCGCCCGGCACTTTCGTCGTGGGTCGGTGGGGCGGAAGAATCGTGCGACTCGATACGAGGGGGCGAATCCGGTCAGTGAGCGACGTCTTTCCCGAACGTGTCCTGCCTGCGGGGCCGATCACACTGCGGCCGTTCGGCGCCGATGATGCCGAGGACAACCGAGCCGCCTGTGCGGACGAGGTAGTCCAGCGATGGTTACCGCTGCCCCGGCCGTACACCCTGGAGGCATCCGTCGACTGGTGTACGAAAACGGCGCACACGCTGCGCGAGTCGGGCGACGGGGTGCACTTCGCGATCGTCGACCCGGACGAGGGCCGACTCCTGGGCGCCATCGGGCTCAAGCGCACCGACTGGCACGAACTGGTCAGCGAGGTGGGGTACTGGGTGGCGCCGTGGGCTCGCGGACGCGGGATCGCCGCCTTGGCCACGCGGGTGCTCGGGCGCTGGCTGTTGACCGAGCAGGGCTTCGAGCGCCTCGAACTCAAGGCCGCCGTCGGGAACATCCCCTCGCGCAAGACGGCGATCAAGGCCGGCCTGCACCGCGAGGGCACGCTGCGCAACGCCGGTCGGCTGCACACGGGTCGGGTCGATGTCGTGCTGTACTCACTGACCCCGGCCGACCTGTAGGCCGATCGGTAGGGCCGATGGGCCGACCCGTGGACGGATCCCGTGGGGCCGACCCGTGGGCGGATTCGTAAAGCCGACCCGTGCGGTGCGGCGGGTCGGCACGGGTGGCGGTCGATCTCCGACTGCTCGGCGGCGGAAGGACGTTGACGGCGGGATACCGCCAGACCCGACGGGTTGCCGGCGGTTGTACTGGGGGCGCCCCGCTGTCGGGGCCCCACCCCCACCGCCGAAAGGGACTTCATGTCCGTCACGACCGGATCCGACGAGCACACGACCGGGCGGACCGACCCGGCTTCGCAAGAGCGAGAGCGGGCACGGGAGCAGGCGCGGGCGCGGACGCGGGAGCACGAACCTCGGCAGTACTGGCCGGGTGTGGTGTGTCTGGGAGTCGGCATCTTCGCGATCGTGACCAGCGAGATCCTGCCGATCGGGTTGTTGACGCCGATCGGGGGCGAGTTCGGGGTCTCGGACGGCACGGCGGGGTGGTTGATGACCGTGCCGGGCCTGGTGGCGGCGATCTGTGCGCCGCTGGTCACCGTGACCACCGGGCGGCTGGATCGGCGGGGCATGTTGGTCGCGCTGATCGTGCTGCTGGCGGTGGCGAACTTCCTTGCGGCGATCGCAACGGCGTTCTGGGTGGTGTTGGTGGCGCGGTCGTTGGTCGGGGTGACCATCGGCGGTTTCTGGTCGATCGGGGCGGGGTTGGCGCCTCGGCTGGTGCACGGGAGGGCGGTGGGTACGGCGACCGCCGTGGTCTTCGCGGCGGTGCCGGCCGGCTCGGTGTTGGGGTTGCCGGCCGGGACACAACTGGGCGAACACATCGGCTGGCGCGCTTCGTTCGTGGTGCTGGGCGTACTCGCGCTGGGGGTGGCGACCGCGCTGCTCGCACTGCTTCCGCCGCTGCCGCCGCTTCAGGTGACCCGGGCCGCGGTGTTGCGTGGGTTGTTGCGCGGCACCGACATCCGGATCGGGCTCGTGGCGACCTGTCTGATCGTGATCGCGCACTTCGGCGCCTACACGTATGTGACGCCGTTCCTGGAGCAGGTCACCCACGTGGACCGGGGGCTGATCGGCGTCTACCTGTTGGCCTTCGGCGTGGCCGGCATCGTCGGCAACTTCGTCGCGGGCGCGACCATGGTGCGCGGCCTGCGGGCGACGTTCGTCACGTGCGCGGCGCTGATCGCGCCGGCCACGCTGCTGTTCCCGGTCCTGGGCCGGTGGGATGCGGGCGCGGTCGGGCTGCTCGTGGTGTGGGGGGCGGCCTACGGCGCCGTCCCGGCCTGCTCCCAGACCTGGTTCGCGCGCTCGGCCCCTCGGGCGCCGGAGGCCGCCATGGTCGTGTTCACATCGTCCTTCCAACTCACCCTCGCCACCGGCGCGCTCGTCGGCGGGGCCGTCGTCGACGCCACGTCCCCGTCGACGGTGATGGTGTGCGCCGGCGCCATCGCCCTCGCCGCGGTCGCCGCCCTCGCGGCCCTCGCCGCGCCGGACGAAGCACCTCGTCGCACCACCTGACCACCCCCGCACCCGGCTTGCGCAAAGGCCGTGCGGCGGAAGGGAGACGGGCGGGGTTGACTTCAAGTCGACTTCAACTTCTAACGTCTTCACCAGGCGCTCGGAGAAAGCACTTCCGGGGCCTCACCGCACAGTTCGCCTTTCTCTTCCCGGGGGTTCCCATGAGCATCGCCACGCACACCGAGACGCACACCCGGACCGACACCTTCCGGCTGGCCGTCATCGTCGGCAGCACCCGCGAAGGGCGCTTCGCCCCCGTCGTATCGAACTGGTTCGCCGAAACGGCCGAGCGGCACGGGGACTTCGAGGTGGACATCATCGACCTGGCGCACGACCGGCTGCCCGACGTGTGGGCTCCGATGGGCAGCGAGCCCGCCGCGGTGGTCGAGGCGGTGGGCGCTCGGCTGGCCGCCGCGGACGCGTTCGTGGTGGTCACACCCGAGTACAACCACAGCTTCCCGGCCGGGCTGAAGAACATGATCGACCTGTTCCGCAACGAATGGCAGGGCAAGCCGGTGGGCTTCGTGTCCTACGGCGGCATCTCCGGCGGCCTGCGCGCCGTCGAGCAACTGCGCCTGGTCTTCGCCGAACAGCACATGGTCACCACCCGGGACGGACTCGCCTTCCCGATGGCCTGGGAGAAGTTCGACGCCGAGGGCCGGCCGGTCGACGTCGCGGGCACCGAGGCCGCCGCCAAGGTGATGCTCGATCAGCTCGCCTGGTGGACCGAGGCCACCCGGTCGACGCGCCTGCGCCGCCCGTACGGCGTCTGAACACCCGCTCCGAAGCAGCCGCAGCCATTCCACCGCCGAACGCCAGGAGCCCGTGATGGCCTCGACCACCGCCCCGGCCGCGAGCGCGCCCGCGACCGCCGTCCCCACCCCGTCCCGCAACATCGCGATGATCGCCCTCGTGGTCGTTCTCGGCTCGGTGATGTCCGTACTCGACGTCACCGTCGTCAACGTCGCCCTCAATCACCTCGCGCAGGACTTCGACGCACCACTGGCCACCATCCAATGGGTCGCGACGGGGTACACGCTGGCCCTGGCCACCGTCATCCCCGCGGCCGCGTGGGCGATGGGCCGATTCGGCACCAAGCGGTTGTACATGTTCTCCATCGCCACCTTCGCCGCCGGCTCCGTCCTGGCCGGGCTGGCCTGGTCGGCCGAGTCGCTGATCGCCTTCCGGGTCCTGCAGGGGCTCGGCGGCGGCCTGATCATGCCGGTCGGGATGACCATCCTGGCCCGCGCGTCGGATCCGAGCCGGATGGGGCGGACGATGGCCATCCTGGGCATCCCGATCCTGATCGGCCCGCTCGCCGGCCCGATCCTGGGCGGATGGCTGGTGGACGACGTGTCGTGGCGCTGGATCTTCTTCATCAACGTGCCGATCGGCGCGGTGGCGCTGGTGCTGGCCGCCAAGGTCTTCCCGCGCGATACGCCGCAGCCGACCAGGCCGCTGGACGTGCCCGGACTGCTGATGCTCTCCCCCGGCCTGGCGCTGCTGATCTACGGTCTGGCCACCGGCGGCGAGAAGGGCGACTTCGGCGCCACCGGCGCGTTGGTCCCGGCGGTGTCGGGCGCGTTCCTGGTGATCGGCTTCGTGATCCGGGCGTTGCGGGTCGAGCACGCGTTGATCGATCTGCGGCTGTTCCGCAGCCGCCCGTTCGTGGCCGCCGCGGGCACCATGGTGCTGTTCGTCTGCGCCTACTTCGGCTCGATGATGTTGGCCCCGCTGTACTACCAACTGGTGCGCGGCGAGAGCGCCACCGCGTCCGGCCTGCTGGGTGCGCCGCAGGCGCTGTTCACCGCGGTGTCCATGCAGATCGCCAGCCGGCTCAGCGACCGGATCGCGCCGGGACGGATCGTGCTGGTCGGGATCGTGGTCGCCGCCTCCGGTTTCCTCTCCTTCACCACGCAGGTCGCCGCGGACACGCCCTACTGGGTGCTGATGTCCTGCATGTCGGTGACCGGGATCGGGGTCGGCATGACGCTGATGCCGACCACCGCTTCGGCGCTGCGCACCATGTCGCACGAGCAGGTCGCGGTCGCCGGGACCACGTTGACCATCATCCAGCAGGTCGCCGCCGCGATCGGCGGGGCGCTGATGTCGGTGCTGTTGGCCGGTGCGATGCGCGAGGGCCTGCCCGCCGGGCGGGGGGCCGGGGGGCTCGGTGAACTGCACATGTTGTCGCCGGCCGCGGTGGACGAGATCGGGCCTCGGTTGGCGGACACGTTCCAGGGGACGTACTGGTGGGCGGTCGGGTTCATGGCACTGGCGTTCCTGCCGGCGCTGCTGATGAGTCGACGGGCACCGCTGCCGACGAAGTGAAGCCGGACCCGCGGCCGATGCGCCCTCGCCCGCCGGACGGGCCGAGTGCCCTCGAACACCGGACACACCGAACGCCGGACGGGCTGTCGACGACAGCC
>NZ_JBHZAV010000295.1:0-7877 GCF_042754445.1 Embleya sp. NPDC059213 | reverse complement strand
GTCCCCGGATCCGGGGACGGGCCGCCGAGCCTCGTCACGCACGTGTCACCACGTGCGGTCGAGCGGTCGCCTACCGGAAGGCGGACATGTCCATCTCCCACACCTTCGGCCAGTCCTTGCCGCGGAACGCCGCGTCGGTGCCGCCGTCGCAGAAGACCACCGAACCGACGAAGAACGTCGACTCGCCGCCGAGCAGGAACGCCACCAGTGCGGCGATCTCCTCGGGCCGACCGCCCCGACCGGCCGGGATGGTGCTCAGGAACATCTCCATGCCCTCGGCGGTCAGCGGGTCCTTGCGCCCCTCGGCCGTCATCGGGGTCTCGATCAGGCCCGGCGCGATCGCGTTCAGCCGGATCCCGTCCGCGATGTACTCGGCGCACTTGGTGCGCGCGTACCACGCGAGCGCGGCCTTGGTCGCCGGGTAGGCCTGCAGCGCGGCGAGGTCGCCGAACGCCTCGGTGGCCTTCGTCGCGCCCGCCTCGTCGCCCGCCAGACACAGCTCGGCCACCTCGACCGGCCAGTTCGGCTGGGCCGTCGTGGAGTTGGAGCTGATCAGCACGACGGAGGCGTTCGTCCCGGCCGCGAGCAGCGGGCGCAGCCCCTCCAGGAGGTCGATCGCGCCGAAGTAGTTCACCGCCACCAGCAGGCCGCCCGGGCGCCCGGTGGCCGCCGCCAGGCCGGCGAACGGCACGAAACCGTCCAGCGCGCCGCCGGACAGTTCGGTGACCTTCGTGATCGCCTCGGCGCGGCCCTCGGCGGTGCTCAGGTCCACCTCGACGTCGGCGTCGTGCAGGTCGACGCCGATCACCCGGTGACCGTCCGCCTCCAGCCGGGCCTTGGTGGCGGCGCCCAGGCCCGAGGCCGCGCCGGTGATCGCGTAGGTACCCATGCTTCTCCTTCGATGGTGCTCGACCGACGGCCGACGCCCGAACCACAGTCCTGACGGTCCGTCAGTTCACGACTCCCGGCACTCTCGCAGATCGAGCCGGCACCGGAAAGGCCGACGGGCCCGACCGCTGGAAAGCGGTCGGGCCCGTCGGGTGTCGCGGGTGGAACTAGTGCGCGTGGCCGTGGCCGCCGTGGTTGTGCCCGGCGGGCTCTTCCTCGGCCGGCTTCTCGACGACCAGGGTCTCGGTCGTGAGCAGCAGCGACGCGATCGACGCGGCGTTCTGCAGCGCGGAACGGGTCACCTTGACCGGGTCGATGACGCCCGAGTCGACCAGGTTGCCGTACTCGCCGGTGGCGGCGTTGAAGCCGTGCCCGACGCCGAGCTCCTGCACCTTGTTGACGATCACGTAGCCCTCGAGGCCCGCGTTCTCGGCGATCCAGCGCAGCGGCTCGACCGCGGCACGACGCACGACCGAGACGCCGGTCGCGATGTCGCCGCTCTGGCCGAGGTTCTCGGCGAGCACGGAGACGGCGTGCACCAGGGCGGTGCCGCCGCCGGCGACGATGCCCTCCTCGATGGCCGCGCGGGTCGCGGAGACCGCGTCCTCGAGACGGTGCTTCTTCTCCTTGAGCTCGACCTCGGTGGCCGCACCCACACGGATCACGCACACGCCGCCGGCCAGCTTCGCGAGGCGCTCCTGGAGCTTCTCGCGGTCCCAGTCCGAGTCGGTGTCGTCGATCTCGCGCTTGATCTGCTTGACCCGGTCCGCGATCGCGGCGGCGTCGCCGGCGCCGTCCACCAGGGTGGTCGCGTCCTTGGTGATGGTGATGCGACGGGCACTGCCCAGCACCTCCAGGCCGACCTGGTCGAGCTTGAGGCCGACCTCGGGGGCGATGACCTGACCGCCGGTCAGGATCGCCATGTCCTCCAGCATCGCCTTGCGGCGGTCACCGAAGCCCGGGGCCTTGACCGCGACGGCGTTGAACGTGCCGCGGATCTTGTTCACGACCAGGGTCGACAGCGCCTCGCCGTCGACGTCCTCGGCGACGATCAGCAGCGGCTTGGACGCGCCGGCCTGAATGATCTTCTCGAGCAGCGGGAGCAGCTCGGCGATGGCCGAGATCTTGCCCTGGTGGATCAGGATGTACGGGTCGTCGAGGACGGCCTCCATCCGCTCCTGGTCGGTGACCATGTACGGCGACAGGTAGCCCTTGTCGAACTGGAGGCCCTCGGCGAACTCCAGCTCCAGACCCATGGTCTGGGACTCCTCGACGGTGATGACACCGTCCTTGCCGACCTTGTCCATGGCCTCGGCGATCAGCTCGCCGATCTGCTTGTCCTGCGCCGAGAGCGCGGCGACGGCGGCGATGTCGTCCTTGCCGTCGATCGCGCGGGCGGTCTTGAGAAGCTGCTCGGACACCGCGGCGACGGCGAGGTCGATGCCCTTCTTCAGGTCCATCGGGGCCGCACCGGCGGCCACGTTGCGCAGACCCTCGCGCACCAGCGCCTGGGCGAGCACCGTCGCGGTGGTGGTGCCGTCACCCGCGATGTCGTTGGTCTTGGTCGCGACCTCCTTGGCGAGCTGCGCGCCGAGGTTCTCGTACGGGTCCTCGAGCTCCACCTCACGGGCGATCGTCACGCCGTCGTTGGTGATGGTCGGGGCACCGAACTTCTTGTCGATCACGACGTTGCGGCCCTTGGGGCCGAGCGTGACCTTGACGGTGTCGGCCAGCGCGTTGACGCCGCGCTCCAGCGACCGTCGGGCCTTCTCGTCGAACTGGAGGATCTTCGCCATGAGGGTCTTCGTCCTTAAAGGTTGCTAGTCGACGTCGTACAACCGACTCCGCCCCGGGTCCACCGGCCGCGAGGGCAGGGCGATCCGGGGCGGGGTCGTCGAACCGTCACCGGTTCCGGCGCGTCAGCGCGATGTCACTTCTCGATGATCGCGAGCACGTCGCGGGCCGAGAGAACGAGGTATTCCTCGCCGTTGTACTTCACCTCGGTGCCGCCGTACTTGCTGTACAGCACGGTGTCACCGACGCTCACGTCGAGCGGCAGACGCTGACCGTCCTCGAAACGACCCGGGCCCACGGCCAGGACGACGCCCTCCTGGGGCTTCTCCTTGGCGGTGTCCGGGATCACGAGACCCGACGCGGTGGTCTGCTCGGCCTCAAGCGTCTGAACCACGATGCGGTCCTCGAGCGGCTTGATGGCAACCTTGGTGTTGGCGGTCGTCACGATGCGACCTCCCCCTTCGGAGATCTCACGGAAAAATGTCTGTCGGCGAATGGGACAGATCCGTCGTCGCGGGTGCCGGACCTGCTCGAATCGCACTGGCACACTCATGGGGAGAGTGCCAGCACAGACACTAGGTGGCGGTTAGCACTCCGTCAACCAGAGTGCCAGATTCAGCGCGTCGGACCGCATTGTTCATACCGGTCTCGTCCCTACCGGCCCGTTCATGCCGCCTTCGGATCGTGCCCGGCCGTGCTCGGCGAGAATGGCCGCGTGCACACCGAAGCTTTCACCGCGCTGCTGACCAACGAGGGCCGTTCGCTGTTGGACCTGCTCGCCGACCACGAGGTCGGCGACGAATTGTCGTGGGCCACCCGGCTGCGTCGTGAGCACCCGGCGGAGTTGGTGGCCGCCGCGCTCACCCAGTCCCGGCTGCGACAGCGCGGGCGGGCCAAGTTCGGCGCGGACGCAGCGCGGATGTACTTCACTGCGAACGGGCTGGAGCAGTCCACCCGCACCTCGGTGGCCGAGCACCGGGCCGCCCGGCTGGTCGCGGCGGGTGGCATCGACCGGGCGGTGGACCTGTGTTGCGGCATCGGCGGCGACGCGCTCGCGCTGGCCCGGGCCGGGATCACCGTGCACGCGGTCGACCTGGACCCGCTGACCTGCGCGGTGGCCCGGGCCAACGCGGACGTGCTGGGGGTGGCGGATCGGCTCACCGTCGAGTGCGCGGACGTGACCGAGGTGGACCTGGGCGGCTTCGACGCGGCGCTGATCGACCCGTCCCGACGCACCGCCCGCGGGCGCACCTTCGACCCCGAGGCGTACTCGCCGCCGTTCTCGTTCCTGAGCAGGCTCGCCGCCGAAGTGCCCTGCGGCGCGGCCAAGGTCGCGCCGGGCATCCCGCACGAGATCGTGCCCGAGGGCATGGAGGCCGAGTGGGTCTCCGATCGCGGCGACGTCAAGGAGGCGGTGTTGTGGTGGGGCCGGCTCGCGCACGCCGGCCTGCGCGCCACGGTGTTGCCCGGCGGCGCGGCGCTGACCTCGGGTCGGGTCCGCCCGGCACCGGTGGGCCCGGTCCGCCGCTACCTCTACGAGCCGGACGGCGCGGTGATCCGGGCGCATCTGGTGTCCGAGGTGGGCGAGTTGGTGAACGGCAACCTGGTGGACGAGACGATCGCCTACCTGACCTCGGACCACCTGGTGGGCACGGTGTTCGCGAGCGTGTACGAGATCACCGACGTGTTGCCGTTCAACCTGAAGCGGCTCAAGGCGCTGCTGCGCGAGCGCGGCGTCGGCAACCTCACGGTCAAGAAGCGCGGCTCGGCGGTCGAGCCGGAGGAGGTCCGCCGCCGGGTCAGGCCGACCGGCCCGAACGCGGCCACGGTGCTGCTGACCCGGGTGGCGGGCGCGCCCACGATGCTGATCGCGCAGCCGGTGTCGACGGGGTAGCGCTGTCCGCCCGGCCGGGTCGAACGGGGCTAGCCGATGTAGTCCTCCAGGCGCGCGACGGTGTAGCCCTGGGCCTGGATCTTGCGCAGCATGTTGCCGAACATCTCGGTCATCGTGGTTCCCTTGAGATCACTCGGCCCGCGGAAGTGGGCCAGGATGATGTCGCCCGGGTGCAGCTTCTTCTCGCCGACGTACTGCATGTCGTTGATCTGCATCGATTCCTGCCACTTGACGATGGCCTCGATCCCGCCGCAGCCGCCGACCACCGTCTGCGTGGTCGCGTTCCAGTTGCCGTAGGGCGGGCGGAACAACGTCGGGCGCTTGCCGTAGACCTCGGCGAGCCGGTCCTGCTGGCCGCAGATCTGGTGCTTCTGCGCGTCCGCGCTCAGCGTCTTGAGGTCGGGGTGGGACAGCGTGTGGTTCTGCACCGTGGCACCCAGTGCCTGGAGCTTGCGGAAGTACTCCGGATCCTGCCGCACGTAGGTGTCGTTGAGGAACATCGACACCGGGATCCGCAGGTCGCGCATCATGTCCAGGAACTTGGGGTCCTTCTCCGACCCGTCGTCGATCGTGATGAACACGATCTTCTCCTGGGTGGGGATCTTCTCCACCACCGGCGGCTTGGCGCCGCCGGCCTTGATCGGCTTGACCGCGGGCGGGGCGGGCGGCGGCGCGAACGGCTTCAGGTTCCACTTCGCGGCGAGCGCGGCCGCGTCGGCGCCCGGGGTGTCCGGCTTCGCGGCGGGGGTGGGTTTGGTGGGGGTGGTGGACGCGCCGCGGGTCGGTCGTTCGCTGCCCTTGACCGACGCGGTCTCGTCGGAGCCGCCGCAGCCGGTCAGGGTGACCAGCAGCAGACCGGCCACGCCGGCCCAGGTCGAGGCGAAGGCCGCGCCGCGCCGCTTTTGTACCGTTCGATGCACCACTGTCCCGGGGCCTTTCGTTCGCCTGGTCCGATCGGCCCACGCTACGCGCCGCGGCGGCCTGTCACGGTCCGGACAAGGGCTGTTCAAGGGACTGTCGAAGGACTGTTGAGCAGCCGATGAGCTGGGCACACTCCCGGCAAGGCCAATGGCACGTGCGGCGGCACGCAGCCATCAGCCAAGGCACTCGACCCGCGTCCGGCTTGCGAATGGCCTCCTCGTCGGATGCGGGTCGAGTGTTGCGCGACCGGGAAGGCGGCCGGCCGGGGCCGATCAGGGGCCGATGCTGAGCCGTTCGAAGCTCCACTCGTGCGGTGGCCGGGCGACCAGGGCGGCCGGCGGGTCGGGCAGCGGCACCGGCGATCCGGTCCACAGCGCGATCACCACCACCCGGTCGCCGCCCTGTTCGTCGGCCGTGGCGAACACCTCGACCCGTTCCAGGCCGGGCGCGCCGACGACGGCGGGCAGCGCCGCGGCGTGCACCCACTCGGCCAGTGCCGCCCCTCGACCGGCCTCGGTCCTGGCCTCCCACATCGCCGCGATCGCCATCTCGCCTCTTCCGTTCTCGCCGGCACGCGCTCGCGCCGTCGCCGCTACGACAGGGCCTGGGACACCGTGACCGGCATCGAGGAGTCGGCCGGGATGGTCAGCGTGGAGGGGGCCCGGTCCCGGGCGACCAGTTCGGCGCCGAGCGCGGCCACCATCGCCCCGTTGTCGGTGCACAGGCCCGGTCGCGGCACCCGCAACACGATCCCGGCCGCGTCGCAACGCTCCTGGGCCAGTGCGCGCAGGCGCGAGTTGGCGGAGACGCCGCCGCCCATCATCAGGTGCTCGACGCCGTTCTCCTTGCAGGCGCGGATCGCCTTGCGGGTCAGCACGTCCACGACCGCCTCCTGGAAGGAGGCCGCGACGTCCGCGATCGGCACCGTCTCGCCGGCCCGCTGCCGGGCCTCGACCCAGCGCGCGACCGAGGTCTTGAGGCCGGAGAAGGAGAAGTCGAAGGGCGCGTCGCGCGGCCCGGTCAGCCCACGCGGGAACGCGATCGCCGCGCGATCGCCCTCGCGCGCCCACCGGTCGATCGCCGGTCCACCGGGGAAGCCGAGCCCGAGCACGCGCGCGACCTTGTCGAACGCCTCTCCGGCCGCGTCGTCGATGGTCGAGCCGAGCGGGCGCACGTCGGCGGTGATGTCCGGGACCAGGAGCAGCGAGGAGTGCCCGCCGGAAACCAGCAGCGCCATGCACGGCTCGGGCAACTTGCCGTGCTCCAACTGGTCCACGCACACATGCGAGGCGAGGTGGTTGACGCCGTAGAGCGGCTTGTCCAGCGCGACCGCGTAGCCCTTGGCCGCGGCGACGCCGACCAACAACGCACCGGCCAGTCCGGGACCCGAGGTCACCGCGATCGCGTCGATGTCCCGCATCGTGACGCCGGCGTCGGCGAGCGCGCGGCGCACCGTGGGCACCATCGCCTCCAGGTGCGCACGGCTGGCCACCTCGGGCACGACACCGCCGAACCTGGCGTGCTCGTCGACGCTGGAGGCGACCGCGTCCGCGAGCAGCGTGGTGCCGCGCACGATGCCGATGCCCGTTTCGTCGCACGAGGTCTCGATGCCCAGGACGAGTGGTTCGTCAGCCACCGGTGGCCGTTCCTTCCCGACGTTCGTGAAGATCGCAGCGCATCACCAGCGCGTCCACGTTGGCGGGCTGGTAGTAGCCCCGCCGCACGCCGATCCCCTTGAATCCGAAGCGCTCGTAAAGCGCCTGTGCGCGGGCGTTGTCCACGCGCACCTCCAGCAGCACATCCCGACAGCCGCGCCGAATCGCCAGGTCGAGCAGCTCGGTCAACAACCTCGCGCCCAGCCCCGTCCCCCACCGATCCCGCCGCACCCCGATCGTCTGTACGTCGCCCTCGTCCCCGATCACCGCGAGCCCGGCATATCCGGCCAGCCCCCCGACCTCGTCCTCGGCAACCACGTAATAACGCAACTCGGGATCGGCCAACTCCGACCAGAACATCCCGGCCGACCACGCATCCTCGACGAACAACTCATGCTCGAGCCGCATGACCCCCTCGATGTCCCACCACCGCATACGCCGCAGCCGAGACCCGATCTCCATACCCGAAGTCTATCGACACCCCCACAACCCCCACCCCAACCAACCAAGCCAACCCAGCCCAACCAAAACCCGAGCCAACCCAGCCCCACCAACACACAAGGCAAACCAACCCAACGCACACGAGGCCACCCAGCCCGGCCGGCGCTTGAGGCCACTCAGCCCCGCCGGCGCTTGAGGCGAACCCAGCCCGGCCGGCGCATGAGGCCACTCAGCCCCGCCGGCGCTTCTGGGCATCCCAGCCCGGCCGCGGCTTCAGGCAAGTC
>NZ_JBHZAV010000294.1:1418-8035 GCF_042754445.1 Embleya sp. NPDC059213 | reverse complement strand
GTTCGAGTTCGAGGGTGACCTGCTTGGTCACGCCGCGCAGCGTGAGGTCGCCGTCGACCAGGTAGACCACCGAGGACTCGGCGCGGATGCCGGTGGATACGAAGGTGAGCTGCGGGAACGTGTCCGTGTCGAGGAAGTCCTCGTTGCGGATGTGGTCGTCGCGCATCTTGTTGTTGCTGTTGACCGAGGCGGTCTCGATGGTGGCGGTGACCGAGGACTCGAGCGGGTTCTCGGCGGTGACGATCGAGCCGGCGAAGTCGTCGAAGCGACCGCGGACCTTGGCCACGCCCAGGTGACGAACGGAGAACGAGACGTCCGAGTGGACCTGGTCGATGGTCCAGGCGCCTGCGACGTAGCCGGGGATGGTCTCGACGGAGGTGGTCATGGGGAGCTCCTTGGGTGGGTGCGCAGTGGTGTGCGGCGGTATGCCGTGCGGTGGGGTGCCCGGTGGTTGTTGAACGCTCAGAAACATAGCACCTACAAGTTGATCCTTCAACAACCCTTATGCTGGCGTCATGAACGACGACGCTCCGCTGACCGCCTCCGAGCAAGAGATCTGGCGGTCGTACTTCACCGGGACCAGGGAACTCGCGGCCCATCTGGACCGGCGGATGCGCCGCGAGACGGGCATGCCGATGACGTACTTCGAGATCCTGGGCCTGCTCGCCGAGTCGCCGGATCGGCGGATGCGGATGAGCGACCTGGCCGCCGCGTCGTTGTCCTCGACCAGCCGGGTCTCCCACGCGGTGACCGCGCTGGAGAAGTCCGGCTGGGTCTCCCGTCGCCCGGTCGAGGGGGACCGCCGGGGCTGGGTCGCGCATCTGACCGACGAGGGCCTGGCCGCGCTGGGGGCAGCCGAGCCGACCCACGCGGCCACGGTGCGGCAGTACCTGTTCCGGGTGCTGACCCCGGCCCAGGTGGCCGCGCTGGCCGAGATCGGGCGCGCGATCCAGGACGGCCTGGGCGTGGTCTGCGCGAGCGCGCGGGCGGCTGCGGCGGGGGAGCACGTGGACGCCGACGCGGAGGTCGAGGAGATCGACACCGGCATGGACTGCCCGCTCGACGACCCGGAGTGAACCGGCGACGTCGACGGCGGACGGTGCGGCCGGGAGCGGGGAGAGCTACGCCCCCGGTTCCCGGCCGCGCGGACTAGGCGATGGGCCGGGTGCCGATCACCACGGTGGCGTACCACTCCTCGGACTCGACGACCTGCGGAAGCAGACCCGCGTCGCGAAAGACCGCCATCGCCTGCGGTGCCTGGCGCTCGCTCGTCTCGACCAGCAGTCGGCCGCCGGGGGCGAGCCAGTGCGGCGCCGCCGCGGTGACCCGGCGCTGGATGTCCAACCCGTCGGCGCCGCCGTCGAGGGCCACCCGGGGTTCGTGGATCCGGGCCTCCGAGGGCAGCAGTTGCAGCTCCTCGGTCGGCACGTAGGGCGTGTTGGCGACCAGTACGTCGATCCGCCCGCGCAACGATGCGGGCAGCGGTGCGAAGAGGTCGCCCTCGAAGACCCGGTCGGCGGCGATGTTGCGCCGCGCGCAGCGCACCGCCGCCGGGTCGATGTCGGCGGCGTACAACTCGACCCGGTCCACCTCGGCGACCAGGGCCGCGCCCAGCGCGCCCGAGCCGCAGCACAGGTCGACCACGACGGCTCCGGGACGCGCCGCCGCGACGGCCTGCCCGACCAGGAACTCCGTGCGCCGCCGCGGGACGAACACCCCGGGGTCGACGGCGATCCGCAGACCGCGGAACTCGGCCCAACCGAGCACGTGTTCCAGGGGCAGACCGGCGACGCGGCGATCCACCATGACGGTGAGTTCGGCCGGGTCGGTCGCGCCGGCGACGAGCAGTTCGGCCTCGTCCTCGGCGAACACACAACCGGCGGTACGAAGCCTGGCGACGATCGCGGAGGTGCGACCGGGCGATGCGGGAATCGACATGAGAGCCTTTCGGATGCCGAAGGGTGCTCTCGCGGACTCACCTATGCCAAGTGGACCGCACGGTCGTGGAAGGAGAGCACCCGACCTGAAACAGCGGTAATCGGTGCCACCTCCTCGAACTCGAACCCGGTCCGCCCAGGGTTGGGCGCGGCGGCAACACTACCCGACACCGGCGGCGTTACGCGCCGGCGTCCCTCGACTCGCGCCCCTGTCCCACACCGCACGCCGGGGGACACGGCGCGGGCGACGGTCGCGGGGCGTCGGCGGGACCGCGCCGGTCCACCGCGACCAGGACCAGACCGGCCAGGACGAGGGCGGCGGTGCCCAGGAAGCCCACCGGGTAGCCCGCCGCGCCGATCAGCACGCCGAAGCCGACCGCGCCGATCCCCATGCCCGCGTCGAACGCGAGGTTCCACAGCGCGCTGACCCGGCCGAACTCGCGTTCCGGGACGCGCGCGAACATCAGCGACTGGGTCACGTTCTGCGCCACGCCGAAACCCGACCCGAACACCGCCGCGCCGACCAGGACGGCGACCGGTGCGCCCGGACGGGCCAACAACGCGGTGCCCAGCGCGGTGGCCGCGATCGAGGGCGCGAACAGCCGCGCGTGCCCGTGCCGATCGCCGAACCACCCGGCCCACCAGCGCGCCATCGGGGTGGCCCCGGACTGCACCAACAGCGCCGCCGTGATCAACGGCAACTCCCGTGACGAGGCCGCCAACGGCAGGAAGGTCACGATCACCCCCGCCGCGAACGTGCACGCCGCGAAGGTGATCGCCGGCCGGGCCAGGCCGCCGATCCGCAGGCCGCCCAACACCCCGCCCCGCGCCGTCGAGACCGCCGGCCGATTCGTCGGCAACGCGAGGGCACTGCCCACCGCAGCCAGTGACAACACCGTCGCCAACGCGAACACCCAGGTGTACCCCAAGTGTTCGCTCAGCCACAGCCCCGCCGGCAGACCCAGGATCGCGGGCACGCCGACCGCCGCGCCATACAGCCCCAGGCCCTCGCCCCGTCGTTCCGGCGGCACCAACTCCGCCGCCAACGCGGTACCCACCACCATCAGGATGCCGAGCCCACCACCACGCAACACACAGACCCCGACCACCAGGGGCAACGACGCGGACACCGTCAGGGCCATCGTCGGCAACCCCAGCAACAACAGCCCGAGCACGAACACCGTGCGATACCCGAACCGGGCCAGCAGCGCCGGCACCGCGAGTTCGGCCGCCACGGTGGACGCCATCAGCGCGCCGGTGACCAGACCGGCCGCCCCGGCCGAACCGGGCGAGTCCTGTGCCACGTACAACGGGACCACCGACAACAACAGGTAGAAACTCGCCATCGCACCGCACGCGGTGACGATGGTCGCCACCATCGAGCGCCCGAGAATCCCCCGCGCCACCCCACCGTCGACCGACACCCGCGACCCCGCATCCATGCAAACCCCTCCCGGAATCGACCCGTTCGAACACCGCCCACCCTCGCCTGCCGGCGGCCCGCCGCACATCGGGCAAACTCCCCGATCAGCCCCGGCCGACCTCCCCATATCGCCGCCCGACCACCCCGTCCCCGCCCCGAGTCGACGCGTGCGCTTCGTGGTGTGTCCGCCCCCGGGCCGCCCACGCGGGGCTGCCATGCTTGCCCCGTGGACACGGACGAGGGGTGTGCGGCGGCGCTGGTCGGGCGCGAGCGGGAGTCGGCCGTGCTGGCGCGGGCCTGGCTGCGGGTGGGCGCGGAAGGCGCCGGGATGCTGCTCGTGCGCGGGGACGCGGGGCTGGGCAAGTCGCGGCTGGTCGCGGAGTTCGCCGCCGGCCTCGGGTCGTCCCGGGCCCGGGTGTTGCGTGGCGGCTGCCTCGACATGGGGCCGGACAACCTGCCCTTCGGCCCCTTCGTGACCGTGCTGCGCAGGTTGACCCGTGATCTCGGCACGTCGGCCGCCGCCGCGCTGCTCCCGTCCGGCGGCCGACGCGGACTGGCCCGGTTGTTGCCCGAGTTGGGCGAGCCGACCCCCGAGGTCGACCCCGATCTCGGTCGGGCCCGGCTTTTCGAGGAGGTGCTGATCCTGCTCGAACGCGCCGCCGAGGGGGCGCCGTTGCTGCTCGTTCTGGAAGACCTGCACTGGGCCGATCGGTCCACCTGTGAGCTGCTCGCGTTCCTGGCCCGCAATCTCGACCAGCCCGGCGTACTCCTCCTGGGCACCCACCGTCCGCTCGCCCCGCACGCCGACGCGCCGTTCGCCGCGCTCCCCGCGCTGCTCGCCCGCCTCGCCAACACCGAGAACCTCGACCTGGCCCCGCTCGCCCGTGCCGACGTGGCCCGCCAACTCGCCGACCTGATCGGCCGGGTGCCCGACCCCCGGCATCTGGAACGGGTGTTCCGCCGCAGCGAGGGCAACCCGCTGTTCGTCGAGGCCCTCGCCGGTACCGACGCGCAAACCCCGGCCCCGCTACGGGAGTTGCTGCTGGCGGAGGTGCGCTCGATCCCGGACCCGGGTCGGCGGGTGTTGCGTGCCGCCGCCGTCGCCGGCAGCACGCTCGGTCACGCGCTCCTGCGCACGGTCACCGAGTTCGACGAGGTCGCGCTGGAGGACGCGCTGCGCCCGGTGATCGACGCGCGCCTGCTGATCGCCACCGGCGACGGATACGCCTTCCGGCACACGCTGATTCGCGACGCGGTGTACGGCGACCTGCTGCCCGGGGAGCGCATCCGGCTGCACACGCGGTGCGCGCGGGTACTGGCCGCCGAACCGGCGTTGGCCCCCGAAGGCCGCGCCGCCGCCGAACTCGCCGCGCACCGGTACGCGGCCGGCGACCGGGCCCGGGCCTTCGCGCCCGCCTGGCACGCGGCGGTCGCCGCCGGCACGGCCTACGCCTACGCGGAGCGGCTGGCCATGTCGGAACGTGTCCTGGACCTGTGGGACGCGGTGCCGGATCCGGCCGGCGAACTGGGCACGGACCGGATCGGGGTGCTCGAACTCGCCGCCGACGCGGCCGTGCACGGCGGCGCGGCCGATCGGGCCGAGCAGCTCCTGACCGCCGCCCTGTGCGACTTGGACCCCGCGCGGGAGCCCGAACGAACCGCGCGGGCCCTGGCGAGCCGAGCCGCCGCCCGCGCGCGCACCGGCCGGGACGCACTGCCCGACCTGGAACGCGCGCTACGCCTGACATCCGGCGACCGGCCCGGCCCGATCCGAGGTCGGCTGCTCGCGTCCCTCGCCGACACCCTCGCGGCCCGGGGCCGGGACGAGGTCGCGCGCGAGCACGCCCGGGACGCGTTGCGGCTCGGCGAGGCGCTCGCCGACGGCTCGGTGCGGGCCCGCGCGTTGACCACGTCGGCGATGCTGACCGCGCGAACGGGCGAGGTGGCGGCGGCGGTCGAGCTGTACGAGCAGGCCGCGCGGATCGCCCGCGCCGAGGGGTGCGACGACGATCTGCTCGCCGCGCTCGCCGGGCAGGCCGACGCGCTCCAGGCCGCGGGGGAACATCGGGCCGCCGCCGAGGTGGCCCGCCGCGGCATGGCCACCGCGCGCACCCTGGGCCTGGCCCGCTCGCGCGGCACGCTGCTGGCCGCGAACCTGGCCGAACCGCTGGTCGCGCTCGGCCACTGGAGCGAGGCGGTGGAGATCCTGACCGACGCCATCGCGCTGGATCCGCCGCCGGTGTATCGGGCCTGGTTGTGCGTCGTGCGGGCCGAACCGGCGGCGGCCGGCGGCGCCCACGACGTCGCGGCGGACGCGCTGCGCGAGGCCCGGGACGCACTGGGGTCGCCGCATACGCAGGAGACCTGCCTGGAACCGGACGTACTGGCCTGCCGACTCGGGTACGCGCGCGGCGACCTGGCCGAGGCCCACCGGGTACTCGACCACGTGTTGACCGAGCACGACCTCACCCGCAGCCGGCGCTACGGGTGGCCGCTGCTCGTGGTGGCGTGGCGCGTGCAACGACTTCGCCGCGCGCAGGCCGTCCGCGATCCGGCCGGGCGCGCCGCGATCGACGCGCGACTGGCCGAACTGCTCGCGCTCGGCCGCGAACTGCCGACGTCGGGCCGGGTCCAGTACGCGCACCGCCGCACCTTCGAGGCCGAGGCCGGCCTCGGCTCGTGGGCCGACGCGGTCGCGGCCTGGCGGGCGATCGAGCAGCCGTACGCGCTCGCCGACGCGCTCCTGGGCAGCGCGGCGGATGCCCTGACGACCGGCGACCGGGAGTCGGCCACCGCGTACGCCCGCGAGGGCCACCGGCTGGCCGACCGACTCGGCGCCCACCCGCTGCGCGTGCAGTTCGAGCAACTGGCCCGACGCGGCCGGTTGAACCTGACCCCGGAGCCGGGCCCCGCCGCACCCGAATCGGTCGACGCGCGCGGCCGACTCGGCCTGACCGCCCGCGAGTTCGAGGTGTTGGCGCTGGTCGCCCAGGGCCTGGGCAATCGCCCGATCGCCGAACGGCTCTTCATCGCGACGAAGACCGCCGGCGCCCACGTCTCCAACATCCTGGCCAAACTCGACGTCGGCTCCCGCACCGAGGCCGCCGCCCTGGCCCACCGCCTCGACCTCTTCCCGTCCCGGCCCGGCTGACCCCGGCCGGTCGGGGGGCGGGCCCCCCCACCCACGCCGGGGGCCGGGTGGGGCCAGCGGGCGGGGGCGCGGGGTCCGCACGCGAGGGCGGGGGGGGGCGGGGACG
>NZ_JBHZAV010000294.1:0-1408 GCF_042754445.1 Embleya sp. NPDC059213 | reverse complement strand
GCCGCCGCACTGGCCCACGGCCTCGACCTGTTCCGGTCCGGGCCCGGCTGACCCGGGCCGATCGCCCACCCACCCACCCATCCGACGGACGAGGTCGAATCGGCCGACCATCGGGCCGATCACGGCCAACGATGGCCTGCGGCGCCGCCGTCCCAACCGCGTGGCCGGCCGCGCACGTCGAGCAGGTCCGCGACGTATTCCGGCACGGGCAGCCCGCCCCCGACGATGCGTCCCCGGCCGGCCCCGGGGCGGCGGGCGACGCTGCGGACGTTCTCCCATGCCCACGCCTCCGTGCCGGCCATCCGGTGGTGCATCGCCGAAACGCAGCGCCGCAGCAGGAGTTCGGTGTCCGGATCGGTCGAGGCCGCACCGCCGAGGCCGCCCTGGAGGGCGCGCCGGGCCGTCATGAAGTCGGCCACCCGATCCTGGATCCGAATCGCCACCGCCGCCTCCGCGTGCTCGCGCCCGACATGCTCGGTGTACGCCAGCACACCGACCAGGTCGGCCGGCGAGTCCGGTCCGGCACTGTCCCGGGACGCGTAGTAGTCGCTGGTCCAGGACACCACGTCCGCCTCGGCGTTGCGGATGTCGTCGTATGCCGCGCCGTCCCGGATCGCCGTCGGAAGCTCGCCGCCCGCGATGAACTCGTCGAGCAACAGGCACGGGAACTGGCCCCCGGCCAGCCGCCGATAGCGGATGTACGCGTCCACGCCACACGCGTGTTCCCGGGCCGCGGGCACCGCGCCCGCCGGTGGGTGGGCCACCCGATGCAGCGTCTGTACGGACTCGGTGACGAAGCGCTCCCGCCACTGTGCGCTCATCGCCGGATAGACCCGCCCCAGCACCTCCGCGAGGGCGTGCGCCATCGCCGCCGCGGTCGACTCCGCCCGGCCGGTGTGGAAGACCGACTCGATCTGGTCGATCAGGTGCTCGCCCGGGTGCGCGGGGTGTTCCTCGGGTTCGGCGTAGCGGTCGTGGGTGAGGAACTGCCAGGCGATGAACTGCGTGTACAGGCACAGCAGATCGGGTGCGGCATCGGGGTGGGTGTAGGCGGCGAGGTCACCGAGTCGGGCCCCGAGCAGCCGCCTCTCGGCGCCGGGACGGTCGAGCAGGTGGTGCCGTCGCGCCCAGTCCAGCAGCCGGCATTCCGCATCGGGCGCGTGCGGATTGCGGTCGAGAGCGAACGGCAGCGGTATTCGCGGGGGATGTGCCTCGACCATGGGGGACTCCATTCGTCGTCGAAGGGTGGTGCGGCCAAGGGGTTTCCGCATGTTGCGGACCTGCTCGACCACCACCGGCTCCCGAACGCGACGATGCCGGCGTCCGACGCGTCGCACACCGATATCGCCCGTTTCCCTCTCGGGGCGATTGTCGATCTGCTATGGATCGTCCGGACACCTCCCGGGTG
>NZ_JBHZAV010000293.1:0-8083 GCF_042754445.1 Embleya sp. NPDC059213 | reverse complement strand
GAGCCCCGTTATTCCGTGTTTTGTGGTTGTGGGGGGGTCTGTTTTTTTTTTTTACCACACCCCCCGCGGCCGGGGCCGGGGCCCGCGGGGGGGGGCGCGCGTCCGGGGTGGCCGGCGTCGATGTCCCGTCGTGATCAGCGCGGCAGGCCCAACTCGCGGTCGATCAGCATGCGCTGGACCTCGCTGGTGCCCTCGCCGATTTCGAGGATCTTGGCGTCGCGCCAGAAGCGGGCCACCGGGTATTCGTTCATGAAGCCGTAGCCGCCGTGGATCTGGGTGGCTTCGCGGGCGTTGTCGACGGCGCTTTCCGAGCTGTACAGCTTGGCCAGCGCGGCCTCCTTCTTGAAGCGCTCGCCGTGCACCAGCAGCGAGGCCGCGTGCCGCCAGGCCAACCGGGAGTTGTGGGCGCGCAGTTCCATGTCGGCGAGCTTGAAGGCGATCGCCTGGTTGGCGCCGATCGGCCGGCCGAACGCCTCGCGTTCGCCGGCGTAGCGCACCGATTCGTCCACGCAGCCCTGGGCCAGCCCGGTGGCCAACGCGGCGATGGCCACCCGGCCCTCGTCCAGGATGGACAGGAACTGGGCGTAGCCCCGGCCGCGTTCGCCGAGCAGGTTCTCGGCGGGCACGCGCACGTCGGTGAAGGACAGTTCGCGGGTGTCCGAGCAGTTCCAGCCGACCTTGGAGTACGGCGGCGCCACGGTGAAGCCCTTGGTGCCGGAGGGCACGATGATCGTGCTGATCTCCTTGCCGCCGTCGCCCTTGGTGCCGGTGACCGCGGTGACCGTGACGAAGCCGGTGATGTCGGTGCCGGAGTTGGTGATGAAGCACTTGCCGCCGTTGATCACCCACTCCCCCGCCGCCTCGTCCAGGCGCGCGGTGGTGCGCGTGGCGCCCGCGTCCGAGCCGCCGCCGGGCTCGGTCAGGCCGAAGGCGCCGAGCATTTCCCCGCTGGTCAGCTTGGGCAGCCAGGTCTGCTTCTGCTCCTTGGTGCCGAAGCGGTGGATCGGCATCGCGCCCAGCGAGACGGCCGCCTCCAGGGTGATCGCGACCGAGGAGTCGACGCGGGCCAGCTCCTCCAGGACCAGGCCGAGCGCGAGGTAGTCGCCGCCCATGCCGCCGTACTCCTCCGGGAAGGGCAGCCCGAACAGGCCCATCCGTCCCATCTCGCGCACGATGGCGTACGGGAATTCGTGCTTCTCGTACAGCTCGCCGATCGCGGGCGCGATCACGTCCTTGGAGAACTCGGCGACGGTGCGCCGCAGTTGCTCGTACTCGTCGTCGAGGCGGTGGTCCAACATGGGGCAGGCTCCCGGATTCGGTGTGCGGGGCGGCTCGGCGCGCTCGTGGCGGCACCGGTCCTTCGGAGGGTGGTCGGTCGGCTGCGGGTGTGCAGCCGTCAGGAGTTCGGGTCGGGCAGCACCAGGCCGTGTGCGTCCACCCGCTTGCCGATCAGCGCCTGGACCGCGCGCGAGGGGCTGGGGCGGCCGAGCAGTTCGGCCATCCAGACGCTGGTGGCGACCAGTTCGCCCAGGTCGACGCCGGTCTCGATGCCCAGGCCGTGCAGCATCCAGACCAGGTCCTCGGTGGCCAGGTTGCCGGTCGCGCTGTCCGCGTACGGGCAACCGCCCAGGCCGCCGGCCGAGGCGTCCACGGTGGTCACGCCGAAGCGCAGCGCCGCGAGCGTGTTGGCCAGTGCCTGGCCGTAGCTGTCGTGGAAGTGCACCGCGATTCGCTCGGCCGGCACGCCGGCCTCGGCGAAGGCGGTCAGCAGGGCGGTGACGTGTCCGGGCGTGGCGGCGCCGATCGTGTCGCCCAGGCTGAGCTGCGAACAGCCCATCTCGATCAGGGCCTTGCCGACCCGGACCACCTGGTCGAGCGGTACCGGCCCCTCCCACGGGTCGCCCCAGCACATGGACAGGTAGCCGCGCGTGTCGATGCCGGCGGCGCCGGCCCGCTCGACCACGGGGGCGAACATGGCCAGCGATTCGGCCACCGTGCGGTTGAGGTTGCGCCGGGCGAAGGTCTCGGTGGCGCTGCCGAACACCGCGATGCGATCGGCGCCCAGTTCGAGCGCCCGGTCGAAGCCGCGCTCGTTGGGCACCAGCACCGGCAACCGGCGGTCCGCCGTCGCGATCTCGGCATCCGCCCGTACCGCCGCGAACACCTCTGCGGCGTCCGCGAGTTGGGGCACCCACTTGGGTGGTACGAAGCTGGTCACCTCGATCGTGCGCAGACCCGCGCGGGCCAGCCGGCGGACGAACTCGATCTTGGCCTCGGTGGGCACCACCCCGGATTCGTTCTGCAATCCGTCCCGGGCACCCACCTCGTGGATGAACACCCGCTCCGGCAGCCCGGATTCGCGGTGTGTATCCGGCAATCGTCGCGTCATCAGGCCCTCGCCTCCCGGTCGAGCGATCCATCGGGCGAGCCGGCGGGCGACCCGTCGAGCGCTTCTCCGCCCGGTGCGGCCGGCGCCGCATCCGGCGTCACCACCGCCAGCGTCTGGTCCATCGCCACCGACGCGCCGGCCGCCACGCCGATCTCGGTGACCACACCGTCGAACGGCGCGGTCAGCGCGTGTTCCATCTTCATCGCTTCCACCACGACCACGGTCTGGCCGCGGCCGACCCGGTCGCCGACCGCGGCCTTGACCACGGTCACGGTGCCCGGCATCGGCGAGGTCAGCGCGCCACTGGCCGCCGCACCGCCGGCCGCCTCGGCCCGCACGGTGTCCACCTCGCTCACCCGCCAGGTGTCCGGCCCGTACGCGAGCCAGCGCACCCCGGACGACTCGGCGACGTAGTCGAAGCGCCTGGTCAGGCCGTCGTGGCCGACCGCGAGCCCCCCGGGCACCACCTGCACCGACGCCGGCACCGGCGGGCCGCCGTCCACGGACACCTCGCCGCCGCGCACCCGCACCTCGATCGGCTCACCCGGCCCGATCCGCAACACGTGCGTGTCCCAGGCCGGCCCGCCGATCCGCCACCCGGTCTGCGCCGAGAACGGATCCGCCCAGCCGGTGCCGGTCCCGCGTTCGGCCCGCGCCGCCAGCGCCGCGGCGACCGCCACCTCCGGCGGGGCCGGGTGCCCGGTCAGGTCGTCCGTCCTGGCCTCGACCAGCCCGGTGTCCAGGTCGCCCGCGAGCACCGCCGGGTCACCCAACAGCCGGTACAGGAAGCCCAGGTTGGTGGTCACGCCCAGCACCCGGGTCTGCGCAAGTGCCGCCCGCAGTCGGCTGATCGCCGTCGCCCGGTCGTCGCCGTAGGCGATCACCTTGGCCAGCATCGGGTCGTAGGAGCTGCCGATCTCGCCGCCCTCGCGCAGCCCGGAGTCCACCCGGACGCCCTCCAGGTCCGGCTCGCACACCGTCAGCACCCGGCCGCCGGTGGGCAGGAAGCCCCGGTCGGGGTCCTCGGCGTAGATCCGCGCCTCGACCGCGTGGCCGTGCATGGACACGTCGGACTTGCCGATCGCGGCGCCTGCGGCGATCCGCAGTTGGCTCTCCACCAAGTCGACCCGGGTGACCAGTTCGGTCACCGGGTGCTCGACCTGGAGGCGGGTGTTCATCTCCATGAAGTAGAACGAGCCGGGATCCTCGGCCGGCACGATGAACTCGATGGTGCCCGCGTTCACGTAGCCGCAGGCCCGCGCGGCGCGCACGGCGGCGGCACCCATCGCGGCCCGGGTGTCCGCGTCCAGCAGCGCGGACGGGGCCTCCTCGATGATCTTCTGGTGTCGGCGCTGCAGGCTGCACTCGCGTTCGCCCAGGTGCACGACCGTGCCGTGGGTGTCGGCGAGCACCTGGATCTCGATGTGTCGGGGCCGGTCGATCCAGCGCTCGACCAGCAACGTGTCGTCGCCGAACGCGCCCTTGGCCTGCCGCCGCGCCGCCGCGATCTCGTCCGCGAGCAGCGCGCCGTCGTGCACCAGGCGCATGCCCTTGCCACCGCCGCCCGCCGACGGCTTGATCAGTACCGGGAAGCCGATCTCGCGGGCGATGTCCGCGAGTTCGGCATCGCTCATGCCGGCCGCACCGCCGCCCGGGACCACCGGGACGCCGAAGGCGGCGACCGTCTCCTTGGCCCGGATCTTGTCGCCCATCAGCTCGATCACGCCCGCCGGCGGACCGACGAAGACCAGTCCGGCCTGCTCCACGGCGGCGGCGAACGCGGCGTTCTCGGACAGGAATCCATACCCCGGGTGAATCGCCCGCGCGCCGGATCGCACCGCCGCGGCGACCACGGCGGCGACGTCCAGATAGCTGGGCACCGCGACCGCCACGTCCGCCTCGCGCACGTGCCGCGCGTCGGCGTCGCCCGGCCCGTAGACGGTGATCGCCCGCACGCCCATGCGGCGCAGCGTGCGGATCACCCGGACCGCGATCTCGCCTCGGTTGGCGACCAGTACAGCCTCGAACACGTCGTGACCCCTCACATCCGGAACAGACCGAATTGCGGCTGCGCCAGCGGCGCGTTTCCGCACGCCGTCAGCGCGAGCCCCAACACGGTGCGGGTGTCGAGCGGGTCGATGATCCCGTCGTCCCACAGCCGCGCGGTCGCGTAGTAGGCGTTGCCCTGCCGCTCGTACTGGTCGCGGATCGGCTGCTTGAACTCTTCCTCGCCGGTCCAGTTCCCGCCGCTCGCCTCGACCTGGTCGCGCTTGACCGTGGCGAGCACGGTCGCGGCCTGTTCGCCGCCCATCACCGAGATCTTGGCGGTGGGCCACATCCACAAAAAGCGCGGACTGTACGCGCGGCCACACATCGAGTAGTTGCCCGCGCCGTGCGAGCCGCCGATCACCACGGTCAGCTTGGGCACGCGCGTGGTGGCCACGGCGGTGACCATCTTGGCGCCGTGCTTGGCGATGCCGCCGTGCTCGTAGTCCTTGCCGACCATGAAGCCGGTGATGTTCTGCAGGAACACCAGCGGCACGCCGCGCTGGTCGCACAGTTCGATGAAGTGCGCGCCCTTGACCGCGGATTCGGCGAACAGGATGCCGTTGTTGGCGACGATGCCCACCGGGTGGCCGTGGATCCGGGCGAACCCGGTGACCAGCGTGGTGCCGTATTCGCCCTTGAACTCGTGGAAGCGCGAGCCGTCCACGATCCGGGCGATCACCTCGCGCACGTCGTAGGGTGTGCGCGCGTCGGGTGGGACCACCCCGTAGAGCCCGGCCGGGTCGACCGCGGGCGGTTCGATCTCGCGCACGTCCCATGGCAGTTGCGGGCGGTCGCCGAGGGTGCCGACGATGTCGCGGACAATCCGCAGCGCGTCCTTGTCGTCGCTCGCCAGGTGGTCGACCACGCCGGAGATGCGCGCGTGCACGTCGCCGCCGCCCAGGTCCTCGGCGCTGACCACCTCGCCGGTCGCGGCCTTCACCAGCGGCGGGCCGCCGAGGAAGATCGTGCCCTGGTTGCGCACGATCACCGTCTCGTCGCTCATCGCCGGCACGTACGCGCCGCCGGCGGTGCACGAGCCGAGCACCGCGGAGATCTGCGGAATGCCCTTGGCGCTCATCTGCGCCTGGTTGAAGAAGATCCGCCCGAAATGGTCCCGGTCGGGGAACACCTCGTCCTGCATCGGCAGGAACGCGCCGCCGGAGTCGACCAGGTACAGGCACGGAAGCCGGTTCTCCAGTGCGATCTCCTGCGCCCGAAGGTGCTTCTTGACCGTCATCGGGTAGTACGTGCCGCCCTTGACGGTCGCGTCGTTGGCCGCGATCACGCATTCGCGGCCGGCCACCCGGCCGACGCCCGCGATGATCCCGGCGGCCGGCGCGTCGCCGCCGTACATGCCGTCGGCGGCCAGTGGGGCCACCTCCAGGAACGGCGTGCCCGGGTCGAGCAACGCCTCCACCCGGTCGCGCGGCAGCAATTTGCCGCGCGCGGTGTGCCGCTCCCGGGCGCGTTCGCCGCCGCCCAGGGCGGTTGCCGCCAGCCGGTCGCGCAGCTCGCCGACCGCGCGTTCGTGTGCCTCCGCGTTGGCCCGGTACGTCTTCGCCCCCGGGTCGGCGGCTGTGCCGAGCACGCTCTCCATGACACCGCCTCAAGTTAACCTGCGTTCACCTGCCCCCGAGGTTAACCACGGTTAATCCGAGTGTCTAGCATGGACACATGACCATGAGCCGTCGAGAGCAGATCCTGCAGGTGGCAGCCCGACTGTTCGCCGAGCGCGGCTACCAGGGCGTGGGCATGGACGACATCGGCGCGGCGGTGGGCATCAGCGGCCCCGCGCTGTACAAGCATTTCCGGGGCAAGGAGGCGATGCTGACCGAGTTGCTGGTCGACATCAGCGAGAAACTCCTGGCCAGGGGGCGGGAGCGGGCCGCGATCGAGGATCCGGCGCAGGCGTTGGCGGCGCTGATCGAGGGGCAGGTCGACTTCGCGCTGCGCCACCCGGACCTGATCACGCTGCACGACCACGCGCTCAACCAGGTGCCCACGGCCGAGCGGCACCGGATCCGCCGGGTGCAGCGCGCGTACGTGGAGATCTGGGTCGACGTCGCCCTCAAGGCCCATCCGGGCCGACTGGAGGACCGCGAGGCGCGCGCGGCGGTGCACGCGGCCTTCGGCCTGATCAACTCGACCCCGCACACCCTGCGCACCCCGCAGCGCATCCTGGCGCCGATGTTGCACCGGATGGCCCTGGGCGCCCTCGCGGCGGCGGCGACGCCCTAGCGGCGAGGGGGCCGCCGGAGGTTGGCCTAACCGACCTCGTACGGGATGTCCACCGCGTCGGTGCGGCCGGACCAGGACAGGTCCAGGTGCCAGCAGCCGGGCGCGGGCAGGTCGATGTCGGCCGGGCCGGGGCCGTTCGCCAGCTCGCGGGTGACGAAGTGGCTGCCGCCGACCAGGGTCGCCTCGATGTGCAGCGCCCGGCTCGGCCGGTCGTCGTCGGTCGGGCCCGGGCGGGCCGCCCACAGGATCCTGCTGGGCCGGCCGGGCTTGGCCGGGGCCGAGTACGGATAGCCGAGCAGGATCGCGACGATCTCCCCGCGCGCGCCGAACACGTGCGGGGCGGACGCCCCCGGCGCGAGGCCCGAGCGCGCCCACCCGGGTAACTCCCCGCGGGCGACCGCGGACCGGCACGGGCCGGCGGCGGCCGCCGGCGACGCCGAGACCACCGCCTGATACCGGGCCGGGCCGCCACATGCCACCAGGGCCGCGGCACTCAAGGCGATGAGCGGACCGACCCGACGGCGTTGCGACGACATGACGCTCCCAACGGCTCGCCCGGTCGGCCCTGTTCGAGCCGCGACGATGCCTCGTGGTGGACCCGGACTCCCCCGAGGAATCCGAGGGGTGATCGACCGACTCCGTTCGGTTACTCGTACGAGAGTTCCCTTCCCGGGCGTGATCCGTCAACCCCGTCCCACGGGCAGAGACTGCGGGGCCGGGCGCGGCGACCCGAGGGTGGGTGCGGCGAGCGGGCTTGGCGGCCTCGGGGACGCGCCGTCATCGGCCGGGTCGACCCGATGCCCGGATGGTGATGTTGAGCCGGCCGCCGGCCAGGCCGGTGGCCGGATCCCCGGTGCCGGGGCGGATCCTGGGCACCCCGTGGTAGGCGAGCCGGGACGGGCCGCCGAACACCACGAGGTCGCCACCGTGCAGCTCCACGTCCGTCCACGGACGGGTGCGGGTCTCGGTGTTGCCGAAGCGGAACACGCAGGTGTCGCCGATGCTCAGCGACACCACCGGGGCCGGCGAGTCCTCGTCGGCATCCCGATGCAGGCCCATTTTCGCGTTCGCGTCGTAGAAGTTGACCAGGCCGATGTCGTACGGGTCGCTCGGGCTCGATCCGTACACCTCGGCCACCGCCCGCCGGGCCAACGCGCCCAGCAGCGGCGGAAAGGGCTTCACCCGCTCGCCGGTGGGCAGTTGCTCGGTGTAGCGATACGGCTCCCAGTACAGCCCCAGGCACACGCTGCGCACGCTCATCACGCCGCCCGAGGGCATCACCACGTGCCGCATACCGGCCGGGGGGGGGGGCCCCCCCCCCCCCCCCCCCCCCCCCAAGCGGCGGACGGGGTAGGTGGGGGCACTCCCCTAAACGGAAACCCCCCCGGCCCCGTGGTCCCCCCGCCG
>NZ_JBHZAV010000292.1:0-8089 GCF_042754445.1 Embleya sp. NPDC059213 | reverse complement strand
CTTATCCGCGGGGGCGGGGGGGTATCCCCCGCGGGGGGGGGGTATCCGAGGCGACGGCCCCTCTAATCCGACCCGGCCGGTACGGTCAGTGCACCGACAATCCGCCGTCGACGAAGATCGATTGGCCGGTCACGTACGCCGATCCGGCGCCCGCCAGGAAGACCGCCGCGGCCTCGAAGTCCTCGGCCAGACCGTTGCGTCCGACCATGGTGCGTGCGGCCAGCGAGGCGACCTTCTCCGGATCGGCGGACAGTCGCGCGTTGAGCGGGGTCAGCACGAACCCGGGCACGAGCGTGTTGGCGGTCACCCCGTGCGGCGACCACGCCTCGGCCTGGGAGCGGGCCAGCGACTCCAGCCCGCCCTTGGACACGCCGTAGGCGCCGCTCTGCACGAACGCGCGATGCGCCTGCTGCGACGAGACGTGGATGATCCGCCCGTAGCCGCGCTCGGCCATGCCGGGCCCGAAGCGCTGCCCCAGCAGGAAGGGCGCCTCCAGGTTCAGCGCCATCGTGGTGTCCCAGACGTCGTCCCCGAGTTCGCTCATCGGCGGGCGCAGGTTGATCCCCGCCGAGTTGACCAGGATGTCCGGCTCGCCGAACACCTCGGCCGCCGCCTCGGCTGCGGCACGCACCCCGGCACGGCTGCCCAGGTCACCGCTCACCCAGGCCGCCTTGGCCCCCTGGGCGGTCAACTCCTCGACAGTGGCGATCAGTTCGGCCTCGCGTCGGGCCACGACCACCACGCTCGCCCCCGCGCGGGCCAGGGCTCCGGCGATGGCACGGCCGATACCGGAGCTTCCGCCGGTCACCATGGCGACCCGGCCCTCCAGCGAGAACAGTTCCGAGAGGTATGCCTGCGAGCTCATGACTTCAGCCTAGTACCGGAAGCGATCCTGCCGCCCGAGCCGGGTTCACGGCCGATCCCCCGCGCCGACCGCCCCCGCGCCCGCCGGTGCGTCCGCACCCGCCGACACAGCCGCGTCCGCGCGCCCGCGCCCGGCCGGGAAGCCGTGGGCCCGGGCCGCGAGGACCACCGCGAGGACCGGAACCAGCAGGACCAGCACGCTCCACGGGAAGGAACCGGCACCGATCAGGTCCAGCAGGAGCGCACCGACCACACCGCCGCCGGCCATCGCCGCGTTCCACAGCGTGACGAGCATCGCCTGTGCCCCGTCCGCCTCGTCCCCGCCCGCGTCGCCGACGGCGGTCTGCAGCAGGGTGGGCGCGCCGCCCCAGCCCAGTCCCCACAACACGACCGCGACGTAGACCGGGACGTGACTGTCCGAGAAGGCCGCGAGGATCGTGGCCGCCGCGGCGAACAGCAGCGTGGCCGCGATGGTCAACTCGCGCAACCGCCGGTGGATCGCGACGCCCACGACCCAGATGCTCAGCAGCGAGGCGCCGCCGAAGACCAGCAGCACCACGTCGGTGGAGCCGCCCATGTCCAGCCGGTCCAGGTAGGTGGCGATGTAGGTGTAGAGGATGGTGTGGGCCAGCACGAACACCAGGGTGACGAACAGGACCGGCGCCACCCCCGGGATGGCCAGGGTGTGCAGCAGCGGGGTTCGCCCGCCCGGGCGTTGCCCGGGGTGGTCCGGCACGATCGCGACGATCCAGGCGATCAGCACCAGCGCGAGCCCGGTCATCACCGCGAACGAGATCCGCCAGCCGAACTCGTCGCCGAGGAAGGTCCCGGCGGGTACGCCGAGCGACAGCGCGATCGGGATGCCCGCCATCACGATCGCGATCGCCTTGCCCTGGAGGTGGGCGGGCGCCATCCGGCGGGCGTAGCCGGCCAGCAGCGCCCAGGCCACACCCGCGGCCACGCCGGCGACGAAGCGGGCCACCATGGTCAGCGGGTAGTCGCCGGAGACGGCGGTGACCGTGTTGGCCGCCGCGAAGCCGGCCATCGCGGTCAACAGGAGGCGTTTGCGGCGCCAACCGGCGGTCGCCGCCGACAGGGGAATCGCGGTGAGCGCGGTACCGATCGCGTAGATCGTCACCGACTGCCCCATCGCGGACTCGCCGACCCCCAGGTCGGAGCTCATCGCGGGCAGCACGCCCGCCGGCAGGGTCTCGGTCAGGCTGGTCACGAAGACCGCCGTGGCCAACGCCAACAGCGCTGCCAGCGGCAGTTTTCGGTCGTCGATCGGGGTGTGGGCAGGTGCCGAGGTCGGGGTGTGGGCGGGTGCCGAGGTCGGGCTTTGCTTCGTCATGCTGCGTATGCTCGAACCATCACATTGATGTGAGGGTCAAGCGACGAGACATGAGGTGGGTCACATGCGCATCGGCGAGTTGTCCGAACGCACCGGAACGCCACGCCGGTTGTTGCGCTACTACGAGGAGCAGAGCCTGATCGTCGCAAGCCGCTCCCCCAATGGCTATCGCGACTACGACGAGTTCTGTGTCGACCGGGTCCTGCAGATCCGGGGCCTGCTCGACGCCGGACTGCCGACCCGGATCATCAAACAGATCCTGCCCTGCCTCGACAAGCCGCGCATCATCCATTTCCCGGACGCGACACCGGAGATGATCGCGACGCTGGAGCACGAACGTGACCGGATGACCGAACGCGTGGACTGCCTGATCCGCAACCGGGACGCGATCGCCGAGTATCTGGACGCGGTACGCGGCGGCATTCCCCCAACCGCCGACCACACCCTCGCCTCGACCGGCGCGAACTGACCCGACCGGGCCGCCGGGTGCACACCGGTTCACCCGGGGCAAATCGGTGGCATCGCGACCCGACACAGGTCCAGGATGCGGGGCATGACGCATACCCTTTTGGCGTTCCTGGGCGCCTGCACGCTCATCGCGGCGAGTCCCGGGCCGAGCTCGGTCCTGATCATCCGACATTCGCTGCAGAGCCGGCGCGCCGGCTTCCTGGCGGTGCTCGGCAACGAAACCGGGGTCTTCATCTGGGGACTCGCCGCGGCCTTCGGGCTGACCGGCCTGCTGGCCGCCTCCCAACTCGCCTACGACATCATGCGCATCGTCGGCGCCGTCGTGCTGATCGGCTTCGGCGTCCAGGCCATCCGCGCGGCCCGCCGCGACGGCCTGACCGGATTCGCCGAGGCCGCGGCCGACGGCAAGGCGGCGGGAGCGCCCGAACCGGGCAGCGGTCGACGCGCCTATCGCGCCGCGCTGACCCTGAACCTGGCCAACCCGAAGGCCGCCGTCTTCGCGATGTCCTTCCTCCCCCAGTTCGTCCCGCACGGCGCGCCGCAACTGCCCACGATGGTCGCCCTGGCCGCGATCTGGGCGGTGTACGAAATCGGGTACTACAGCCTGTACGTGTGGTTCGTCGGTCGGATGCGCACGGTGCTCGGCCGCGCCAAGGTCCGCCGCCGGTTGGAGCAGACGTCCGGCGGGGTCATGGTGGCGCTGGGCATCCGGATGGCCGTGGAGTCCTGAGCCGCCGCGGCGTCCCCGCCGGGCCGCGGGCACACCGGGGTCGAGGCCCGGTGGTCAAAGCCCGAACGCGTCGCGCCGATCCTCCGGCACCAGGTCGGCGTACTCCGGGTGCTTGGCGATCCAGTCCTTGACGAACGAGCAGTAGGGCAACACCGCGAGGCCCCGCTCCCGGACCCCCTCCAGCGCCGCGCGCACGAGTCGACCGCCCAGACCCCGACCGCCGAACCTCGGGTCGATCTCGGTGTGCGTGAAGGCGACCTCGTCACCGCTGACGAAGTACTCGGCGAATCCGGCGAGTTCGGTCGCCCGCAGCGGCGGGGCGACCGGGCCCGTCGAGGTACCGGGAGCGGCCTCGACGGTGGTGAATATCTCGTAGCGGGACTGCGCCGGGTTGTCGGCCACACGCGTTTCCATACCGCTGCCTCCTGGGTCACGATCGGGACTTGCGGCCCGGGCAATGTCGTCCACGCGCACGCCCTTCGACCATGCCGATCGCCGCGCTCGCGCGTCCCACCGTATCCGGCGCCGACGACCTCCGACTCGGCCCCGCACCCGACCACCCGGCGACCCCGAGCAGCCGCAGGGTCACTCGGGCTCGTCGTCGACGTACACCTTGGTGCCGTCCGCGTAGACCTTGCACACCCGTCCGGTCTCGTCGGTGCCGATCGACGGCAACCCGGCCGCGTGCAACTCGGCGATGGCGTCCCGGACGCCCTGGGCCGCCAACTCGTCGAACCGCTCCGGGCCGATCTCGTCCCGCAAGGATCCCGTCATCGACACTCCTCGTAAGCTTCGCGCGCGCCTCGCGGGTCACCGGGTGGCGCCGGCACACCAAGACTGCCAGGCCGCCCCCCGCCCCGACACCCTCCGGCCGGATCCCGGGCGCCGGCCTACGCGTCGAAGTCGGTCGCGCGGGACACCTTCTCCCACGTGTGGATCTCGTCCCGCACCGTGGCGAGGTGGGTGAGCACCGCGTCCACCGCGTCCGCGCCCAGTGGCAGCCGCAGCGGGACGGCCTCGGCGCCGAGCGCGGCCAGGATCGCGGCGGCGGCCTTGGCCGGATCGCCGGGTTGTTGCCCGTCGCCCGCACCGACCATGCGTCGGGTGTGGCCGACGGTGTCGGCGTACGCGGCGAGTTCGGCACTGGCACCGGCGGCGCCCATCAAACCGGTCCGGAACGCGCCCGGCTCGACCACCAGCACCTTGATGCCGAACGGCCGCACCTCGTCGGCCAGTGCCTCGGACATGCCCTCCAGGGCGAACTTGGTGCCGCTGTAGGCCGAGAAGCCCGCGAACGACATCTGTCCGCCCATGCTGCTGAACTGCACGATCGCACCGGTCCGCCGGGCCCGCATGTGCGGCAGCACGGCCCGCACCAGCGCCGCCGGCCCGAAGACGTGCACCTCGAACAGGGCGCGCAGCTCAGCGTCGGTGGTCTCCTCCAGCGCGCCCACGTGGGTGCGCCCGGCGTTGTTGACCAGGACGTCGATCCGGCCGTGTCGGGCGACCAGTTCGCGCACCGCGGTGTCGATCCCGACCGCGTCGGTCACGTCCAGTCGGACCGCCTCGATCCGGTCCGGATGCGCGGCCACCAGATCGGCCAACGTCTCGGGCCGGCGCGCCGCGGCCACCACGGTGTCGCCGGCGGCCACGGCCGCCTCGGTGACGGCCCGTCCGAAGCCGCTGTTCGCGCCGGTGACCAACCAGATCCTGCTCATCGTGTGCTTCCCCTCGTGATCGTCCCCGCCGGCCGGGGCGTGGTCGGCGTTCCCGTGCCATCACCCTGTCCTGCGGACCGCCGCCCGGTCCAAGACCGGCGGTGATAGCCGATGGTTATCGACGAGAGGGCAACGCGCGGTCGGGGGCGCCGGGTCACGCGGGGCCGACGACCACCGTGCGGTCGGTGGCACCGGAGCGCACCTCGAACACGGTGAAGCCGTGCGGCCCGGCCAATACCTGATGCACGCAGCCGGACGGGATGAACACGACGTCGCCCACCCCCAGGTGCACCCCGCGCGCCAACCCCTCGCCGGAGAAGACGTCGCAACTTCCCGCGGTGAGCAGCACGACGGTCTCCTCGCCGTCGTGGTGGTGCACCGCGGTCCGCTCGCCGGGTCCGAGCGTGGCGAAGAAACCGCACAGGCGCCCGGCGCCCACGGTCGCGGCGGATACACGTTCGCTGATCCGGACGCCCTGGGCACCGACGAGGTCGGCGCCGGGGGGCACGAGCACGGCTTGGTTCACGGGTTCACGGTCGGCCATGGGTTCAGGGTCGACGCCGAATCGACGCCGGAAACGCGGGTGCCGCCGAACCCCGCCGAATGGTCGAATCCGGCCCCGCCGTCCGTGCCTGCGAATCCCCGGCGGCCGCGGCCCTTTCCCGATCACGCTCGCGCCGGCACCCTTGGGGCGGCCCGGGACGGGTGTCCTCGGGCCGCGGCGCGGTGCGATCGCGTCCGCGCGGCCCGACGACACGGGAGCGACGATGGCGAACGGGAACCGGGTCGTGCCGAGCCACGAGGTGGCCGCGAGCGCGGCCCGGACGATCGTGCGGGACGTGGTGGCCGCGGCGGCGGCGGCCGGCCGCGCGGTGAGCGTCGCGGTGGTGGACGGTGCCGGCGTACCGGTCGCCTTCGAACGCATGGACGGCGCACTGCGGTTCAGCGCGGATCTGGCCGCGGCCAAGGCCCGCACCGCCGCCGCGTTCGGGCGGGCCACCGCGACCATGGAGGAACTCCTGGGTGACCGGCCGGTGTTCGCGCAGAGCTTCGTCCAGCACGGGAGTTGGTACCTGGGCCGGGGCGGCCATCCGCTCCTGGTCGACGGCCGGCCGGTGGGCGGGGTCGGGGTCAGCGGGGACGCGGCCGAGTACGAGGACGAACTCGCCCGTGCCGCAGCCGAGTCCTTCGCCGCCGACGCGGGCGGCTGACCCGGCGCCGGCCCGCGGCGCCGGATGATCCCGCTTCGCACGCCGGGCACCGGGGTTCCGCTTCGGAGGTCGGGGCCCGGATGATCCCGCTTCGGGGACGGTCACCGCCCGATGCGCTTCTCCACCGCCACCGTCGCCCGCTCCACCCCTCGGGCCACGTCCCGCACCAGCCCGTTGACCCGCAGCAGCACCGCCGAGGCGACCGTGGTCGCCGCCTCCACCAGGTTGCCGGAGGCCACCGCCGTTCCCGCCGCCGCGGCAGCGCCGCGAACCCCGCTGGTCACCGCCGGGAAGGGCAGCGGCAGCGGGCCCACCACCGAACGCAGATCGGACAGCCGCCCGTTCTTCAGCGCCAGCATCGCGTCCTCGCCGGACACGTACGCCTCGCAGTGGCCGTACCCCTTGAGCGCCGCGTGCAAGAACGCGGTCGTGTACACGTTGGTGATCGCGTGTTGTTCGGCGAAGTCGATCCCGGGCCTGCCGTCCCGGGGCAGGCCGGGCAGGTGGATGTCCATGTCGCTCGGGTCCAGGAACTGCACGTGGTTGCCGCCGCTGATCTCCACGTACGCCTTGTAGCCCTGCGGCACCAGATCCAGGTAGTGCACACCCGATCCGGGGGAGATCCGGTCGTTCTGCCCGGACACGATCAGCGTCGGCGCGGCCACCCGGGCGACGTCGAGGTCGATCCGCGCGTACAGGTCGGGTTCCTTGACGTTGCGGCCGGGGGCCAGGCCCACCACCGCGCGGATGCGCTTGTCCCGGGCCGCCGCGACCAGTGCGCCGGCCCCGCCCAGGGACACCCCGAGCGCGGCGAACGCGTCCTGCCTGATCAGGCCGCGCAGCGGGTTGAACCGGTCGTCGTCGATGTCGATCAGCTTGTCGATGGCATCGCTGATGGTGTCGGCGTGCACGTGCGGATCGAGCGCGAGGATGTTCTCCGGAAAGTAGCGGAAGACGATGTAGCCGTGCCGCACCACGTAGTCGGTGAACCAGTCGTACATGTTCGAACCGGTCCAGGTCGCCGGCGCGACGACGATGGACGGGTACGAACCCTCGGACTTGTCCGCCGGGGCCAACCAGCCGTCGTGCTCGGCCGGGTAGCTGATCCTGGCGAGGGTGAACCCGGGTCCACCGGTCCAGAACGGGAACTCGATGGTGCCGATGCCGAAGGGTCCCGGCCGGTCCGGTGGTACCGGACTCTCGGGCCCGAGTGTGGTTGCCATGAGGGGAGTCAACCGTCCGCCGACTCGCTTTGGCAGCACGATACTTGGCCAAAGAAACGAGACCCCGATCACAGTCGTGCGGTGGCGCGGACGCGAGGGGGTAAAGCGGCGGAGGGTGCGATACACGCGAAGTAACGATCCTCGACACGGTAGGGATGGAGAACACATGGTCGTGCGCGTCTCCCGGCTCGAACACATTCCCGGCATCGGCGTGGACAAGGTCGGCGACGCCGCCGACGCCGCCCGGGATCCGGATCTGCTGCGGCTGGAGAATCTCGACACCGACCTCCGCCCGCCGGCCGTCGCCCTGGCCGCCACCAGGGCCGCGATCGAGGACGACGCGGCGAACAGCTATCTGCCCTTCCACGGGTCGCTCGCCCTGCGCGAGGCCGTCGCGGCGCACGTGGGTCGCCTCGCGGGGCGCGCCTACGACCCGCACACGGAGGTGGTCAACGCCGCCGGTGGACTCAACGGCGTGCTCAACGTGCTGCTCGCCACGGTCGAACCCGGGCGCGAGGTGGTGC
>NZ_JBHZAV010000291.1:0-8120 GCF_042754445.1 Embleya sp. NPDC059213 | reverse complement strand
ACGCCATGGACCGATCGGATGCCTCGATGCCCGGCATCGGCGTCAGGACCGGAGCCAGGATCCTCATCGACGTCGGCGACGGCAGCCGCTTCCCCTCCGCAGCCCACCTCGCCGCCTACGCCGGCCTCGCCCCGGCAACCCGCAGCTCCGGCTCCTCGATCCGCGGCGAAAAACCGTCCCGCAGAGGAAACAAGCAGCTCAAACGCGCGTTCTTCCTGTCCGCTTTCGCGGCCCCGGCCGACCCCGCGTCCCGCAGTTACCACGACCGGAAGATCGCCCAGGGCAAGCACCACACCCAAGCACCGCTCCGCCTCGCCCGACGACGCACCGACGTGCTGTTCGCGATGCTCCGCGACGGCACCTTCCACGAACCCCGACCCGTTGCGGCTTCATGACGCTGCATCGACCGGTCAGTCTTCGGGGCGAAGCCGTTCACGAGCGGCCTCGAGCCGCTGGTTGTAGTCAGGCGCGAACAGCTCGGGCAGGGCCTTGTCCAGCGTCCCGGCGATCCTATGGATCGGCGCCCACACCGCCGGCTCGTCCACGACACGGCTGAGATCGGTCATCTGGAGCCGATACAGCCAGTCCGACAGCACCAGAGCCTCGTCACTCGTCAGCGTGATCGTCACCCGACCATCACCCATGCACACCCCCACAGCTCGACCCCGACCACACGAACCTACTGACCCCCGACCTTGACCAAACCCATAGGGGCACCCCCCACGACCACCCCCGCGCCCCGGCAACCGCTCGGGGCGGTCCGAGGCCACCGAGCGCATCGCGGCGGCCATGACCATCCCCGCTCCGAGGGCTCCCTCCGGGAAACGGTGTCGTCGACCGTGCCGCCGCCGTCATGGGGGCCTTCCCCACCGCGATCACAGTCGGCGCCCACGACGCCCGACGGCCCGTCGGGTCCCGGCGAGGTGTTCGCCCCGGGTCCGCAGCGTGCCGCCCGCCCGCTCCGACCCCCAGTTCGCCGGCAGTATCGGCGCATGAACCTCTCCGAACAATTGGCCGAGTGGCAGGACATCGAGACCGCCATGCTCCGACTCGGCAGGACACTCGGACTCTTCGAGCCCGACGACACCTACCTCGGCCACAAGTGGGTGTTCTGGTCCCGCAACCCCCTCGGCGACATGCTCTACGGCACACTCGAGCAACTGGTCGAGATGGGAGCCCTGGAACGACGCGAGAACCCGAACGACGACGGGGACGACCAGTTCCGCTGGTGCCCCGAGGGCGTGGCTCGTCTCAAGAAATAGCCCGGCGGGAGACTCCGCCCCGATAGAGCGCCGACGCCGAGAACGCCGTCACCCCGTCGACCGGGCCCGCCCTGCGACCGGCGTACCTCGGCGGACGCCGCGTGAACGCGGCTTCGTTCCGGTACACGATCACTGGATGTCGTGGCGCGAGCAAGGGGCCTCGTGTCGGACCGCTCGGCCGGCGTCCCGAGTCCCGTTGAACCAGCGGCGTTTGGCCCGAGGCTGGGGCGAGGCTCCATGGCCTGGGTCACCGACGGGTCGTCGTACTCGCGGGAGATCACCCGGACTTGGCCCGACTCGACGTCGTGGCGCACCGTGTCCAGACCCAGGCGGCCCAGTCGGGTGATGCTTTCGGCGTGGATGGTGGTGTTCAAGGGGAGCATCCCGACCTTCGGGTGCGTCCGGCCGAGCTTCACCTCCTCGCCGAGCAGGATCTGCATCAGGTGGTCGACGGAGGCCGAGAGCAGGGCCTCGTCCACGGCAACGTGCAGCATCCGGGTGTTCCTTGCCGGTGGCCCGCCGGGAGCATGCCAACGCTCACTGCTGATCGCCCTCGGGACGCCCTCGACCGAACCGACCACGCAACCGCTGTCCGATCTCACCGACCCTTGCCCATCCGACGTTCGGCAAAGAGCAGGTGCCCCGCCGGCTTTGTTGTCATCACCCGAAGCCGTCGGCTCGGGCGCCGGCGGGTCCGAGTCCTGCCGGGAAATTGGCGGTGACCAGAGCGACGGCCTCCTTGGCGGTGTCGGTGTAGCCGATCACGATCGAGCTGCGGGGCCGGCGGACTCGGAACCGCCCATCGGAATGAGGGTCGACGCATGGCACCCGCAGGACGTACGGGTACCCGGTGCAGCTGCTGAAGCACAGGGTGTGGTGGCTGGTGAAGGGAAACAGCTGCCGCAGGCCGGGTTGTGCGAAAGCCGCCTCAAGGAGTGGAACGATGCCTGGGTACGGCCGCATCGGACGGAGGATCTCGTGGCGCTCACGCATCCACTGCCAACTCAGGATCAACTGCTGCCACTTCACCTCGACCGCAGCGGCCGGCCCGCGTTCGTGGGCCGCAGCCAGATCGGGAAGGGCGGGCCTCGGCGGCACAGGAACGCCCTCGGCATAGGAGAAACGGTCTGAACTCACGATCCCATTGTGATGTTGAACCACCACCCGGAGAAGGTCAGCCACTCTCGTGGTCCTGGCTGCCGGACGGCGAGATTCGAATGTGGCCGACGAAGCAGACCATTCGAGGCGGTAGAGCGAATCGTGCGTGCCGAGGGTGCCGTAGCGCCGCGCGAAACGGCTCGCCGGTTCGGCTGCGGTCGGCAGGGGGAACGCTCGAGCGCCGAAGCCGGACTCCGTCACGGGGTGGATCCGGAGATCGACGGGCGTCTCGTTCGTCTTGCGTTCCCGGATGATCGGGTCGGCCGTGTTTCGAGCCGGCACCGGACCCGGGGCGCCCGCCAGGCCGGCCACCTGCCGAGGTTTGATCGCTCCCGCGCCGTTGTCAGGGCCGGAGTTGCCGTGCCTGCGGGTCGAAGCAGTTGAGGCCCAGCGACGCGGCAACCTCCGCCGCGTAGGCGGATGTCTCCTCGGCCCTGCTCCAACTCATGGGGAAGTAGATCAACGGGCCGCGGGCAGCGCCGATCAGCGGCCCCGCCGACCAGGGCGAGTCATCGTCGTCGATCTCCGTGGGATCCGGCCACCGTTCCAACAGCGCGGCGACGAAGGCCGTGATGCGACCCACCGGGGGAACCACGGGCTCCTCCGTGTCCATGTAGCGGTCGTACAGATCGGCAAAGCACTTGGCCGCAGCGGCGTTGTCTGTCGGCCGCTCGCCCTCCCACACGGCAAGGTCGTAGCTCATTGACGCAACCTGCCATCTCCTACCGACAACGGCGCGACCGACCGGATCTTCGGAAACCACGAGCAAATCGGACCGGATCACCCGAGACGGGACTGTCCCGTCTCGTCCAGCGCGTCATCTGAATGTGCCCTGACCTGCGAGGTGTCAGGTCTGGGTGAGACTCAGATCTAGGGCGACCAGTCCTGAGATCGGGGGTCGGATTTGGAGGATCGGGTGTCTCGTCGATCATGGCGGCTGTGTTGGCTCCGAGCTTTGGTGCGTCAGCTCGACTGAGACGTCACCGGTGGGATTCTCACCGAGCGTGGCAGTTTCGACACGTGAGTTGGCTCCAATAGCTGCCGTTGGTTGTTGCTGCCTCCCACGTCTGGAGCTTGAGTTGCTGCCGGCAGGAGGAGGTGGCTGCCGTCGCCCAGGCTCGGAAGGCTTCGAGGTCTTCTGCCAGGCCGTGGAGTTGCCGGGCGGACTCCTGAGCTTGGACCATCCAGGGCGCGAAGGCATCCTCGGCCAGGACGTGGTCGAAGCGTCGCCGCGCGATGGCGATCTCACCGGTCAGTCCGGCGGCGATCCCGGCGTGGTAGTTCTCCCAGAAGTAGCCGGGGCGAGGCTTCTGTGACGTCAGGAAGTCGGTGGTGGAGAGCAGATCGATGAACCTGGCCCGGTTCTCCAACGCCAGGTCGGCGGCCCGCCGCGTGAGGCTCTGTGCGTCGAGGGCGAACTGGGTGGGGTTCACGAACCGCTCGAATCCGGGCTCACGACCGCCGACGTCGAATGCCAGATGGTTTCTGTCCTGCCACAACCACATCACGCCGACATTCAGATAGCTGCCGTCGTTCCGACCCGGCTGGAACTCGACAATGCCCAGCCACCAGCCGTGATCGTCGATCCATGTGCGTGATCTTCCGCGCTGCTGGAGACCGAGCGGCCGGAGGACCTCGCGGGCGGCCGCCGCGACCAGGCGGGAAGCGGGGGATGCGGCTGTCATGCGGATCATTGTCCGCCGCCTTGCCGTGCGAGTTCCAGCCGGGCCGGCCTGCGGTGAGGTCGGGCGCCAGGGCCTGGGTTTCGATCGCCAGGCGGCGTGCGGCTTCGGTGTGCAGGTCGTTGCGCTCGTGCCAGTGGGGTGAGGCGAACAGGCCGGTCAGAGCGACGGTTTCAGGGTAGGTGGCGAGTTCGATGCGGTCCTCGGTGGGGCGGCGGGGATCTCCGTAGGGGTCCTCTGCGATGGCGTGCAGGCGTCGGGTCCAGCGCTGTCGGAGGGTGAGTGGCTCGGACGTTCGGAACCAGTTCGCTGTCATCGTGCGGGCGCACTGGTAGTCCAGGGCGATGAAGGGGGCCGTGCTGCGGCGGACGAGCCGGCGGTGCCGCAGGTCGGCGTGAAGTATCTCGGGGAGCGCGTCCAGGTGGTGCTGGTCGCCGCCGTGGAGCCAGCGCTGGTGCCGCAGGCAGACCCCTTCGTGGTGCGGAGTGCTGCGGACGACGAGTCCGTGAATGCCACGACGGGCCATGCAGAGACGGCAGGCGGGGCGCTGGCGGGGCTCGGCCAGTTCTTCGATGGCCAACTGCTGGCGGTGCTGCGCGGGTTCGCGCACGTCGGCCAGGGCCGGCATCGCGTGGATCAGCGCGGGGACGCTCTGGCCGGTCAGTGCCGCCAGCCGGGGCAGTGCGGCGGGGGTCCAGTGGCCGACCCGGTTGTCGTCGCGCCGGTGGCGGCGGTTGGGGCCGATCAGGAACGAGAGGTGGCCGACGGTCAGGTGGTTGGCGTCGGCGAGTCGGTTGAGGTAGGAGCCGATCGTCTCGCTGTGGACGGGCGGCAGCGCGATGGGCAGGGTCCGCAGGTGGCTGGTCACGCGGTCCTTCGTGCTTCGCGGGTGCGGCGTTGGCGGGCGCGCGGCAGGTTCTGCTGTTCGGCGCTCTCGTCGAGGTCGATGGCTTCCAGGCCGGCGCAGGTGATTTTCTCGGTGCCCTCCAGGACGGCGTCCAAGGCGGCCTCGCGGACCAGGTGGGACAGGCTGCCGATCATGCCCGCGGTGCGGTCGTGCAGGTAGGGGGCGAGCGAGAGGAGGGTGACCGGGCGGTGGGCGTGCAACCGCAGCGCGTTCTCCAGGGTGGCGACCAGGGCCTGCCAGGCTGCCTGCTCCTGCGGGGTCTTGTGGCGGAAGGAGCTGGTGGGGATGAGGCTGTAGCGGCTGGCGATCTGCCCTCCGCGTCGCCCGGCGAACAGGCCGGTGCCCTCGATGTCGACGCCGGCCGGCACGAACGTGGCGGGGATGCCCTCGGACAGGTACTTGATCTGATCCGATGCCTCGGCGCCGATCCTGGTCTGGATGTCGAGATTGTGCAGCTCGTCGATGAGAACGAGTCGACAGCCCAGGGTGCAGACCAGGTCACAGACCCGGTTGGTGACCTCGACCTGGCTGAACCGTGACGGCAGCGGGAGCCCGATGAACCGAGCGAACTCGATGGCGAGCATCTTCGGCGTGGCGGCCGGCGGGACGGTGACGTAGAGGACCGGCAGCGCCCCGGGCGAGATGGCACCGCGACGGCGGGTCAACTGCTCGTAGTTCTTTCCCAGTTGGGTGATGGCGGTGGTCTTGCCGATGCCCGCCGGACCGGAGACGATCAGCCCGCGACGAGCCGAGTGCTGGTGCCGGTTGAGCAGGATGCGCTTGCGCCCGGTGGCAGCGATGTGGCGGATCGTCGGCGTGGAGACGATCACCAACTGGGCGTGGTAGTCCTCCCGGGCGGCATCGTAGTCCGCGCGCAGCCTCGGACAGCCGCTGCAAGGCTGCCGGCGGCAGCACGAGCGGCGGTGCGGGCATCTCGTTGACGAAAGCGGCCCAGCCCTCCTTCGTCGTCAGCGGATGGTCGACCTCCTCCAGCTCCGGCAGGGGCGTCACGCGCGGCTCCCGTCGGTGAAGGCATCGAACACTCCGAACGGGACGACCTCGCCGAGGACCTCCTCCGGCACCGGCTCGGCGTCGGCGTCGGAATCCGGCGGAGCATCGAGGGCAGGACGGGTAGGCAGGGCGGTGGCCGCTCGGGTGCGGGCGGCGACCTTGCGGTCCGGGCCGGTTCCGGCGCGGGTCAACAGGTCCTCGACCACGGCCGCGATCGCCAGCTCGTCGGTGTCGTCCGCGCCGCAGGTGGCCAGCAGCGAGCGCGCGTGGCGCCAGGTGAAGTCCGCGAACGGCGCGAAGACCGTGCCCAACCGGGTCCACGGAACGGTGATCCAACCCCCTGCCCTGCTGTCGCGGACCCAGACGTGGGACAGGTCGTAGGGGTCGTAGTGGACCTCCCAGAGGTCGCCCTTGAGCGGGACGCCGGAGGGCTGGCGGCGGTAGGGGCCAACTCCCGGCAGTCGTAGGTGCGGTAGTCCATGACGATCCCGTAGTCGTTGATCTTTCGCCATTCCACCGGCAGCAGTTCGATGTAGTCATCGCCGGTCAGGCAGACCGGCAGGTGCCCGGCGCGGGTCACCATCAGCGCGTAGACCTCGTTCGGCGACAGGGCCTTGTGTGGTCACCGCCGAACGCGGGCCCACCTCGGCGCTGGACGTGTTCGCCGAACTCTCCGACAACATCGAAGAGATCCGGGCGGACGTGCCGCTCGGTCCCGGAGAACGGCACATCCTCGAACGCGCGAACGGCGGCCGGATCACCTGCGACTCCCACCCCGCACGACCCGCTCTCGACGCCCGATCCGCACCGCGACGCGCGCCTACGCGTCGTGCACCTGGGCCGACCGCGACCGCCTGGTGAGGATCGACTCCTCGAAGGCGGACATCCGCGCCGTCCGCGCCATGGTCGACACCATCCGCACCGCGCCCCGGCTGCCACGCCCCGTTGACGCGCGCGAGTCCCTTACCCGCGCCCGATGTTCGCCCGCCCGGATTCACCCGCACCACTTCCGAGGCCCGGACGCACCCGCGCGAACCGCACCCGCCCGGCGTGCCGGGGGTCGGCTTCGGGCGCGACGCGCCTCGCCGAGGCGGCGCGGCGCGTGGGCGAGTTCGGCCCGGGCGTGGTCGAGCCACCTGGTGAGGATGTGGGTACGGGGCCGGGGGCGTTGTGGAGTGCGGTGTGGGTTCGTGGTGGAGTGGGGCGACCGCGACAGCCGTGGTGAACATCGACGCGAGGGGGTCGGGTCGTGGCTGTTGCGCCGTATCCGGAAGGGGTGTGGGGCGGGCGTGTTCCGCGGCACCTGGAACGGACCCTGTCGATCCTGGAGTCCGCGTATCCGCGGGGGATGCCGGACGAGGACTATCTGCCGGTGATGCGGGTCCTGGCCGAGGGGATGTCGATCCGGAACCTGGGGGACGTGATGTTCGCGTTCACCACCTTCACGGAGGCCCACCACGACGCGTACGGTATCGGCGGCGACCAGGAATCGACCGACCCGGACGTGCGACGCGTCCGGGAACTGCTCGTGGGGTGCGGATGGGACCCCGACTCCGACGAATAGGCACGGACAAGCGTAACGCTTCCTCGGTCCACCAACGCTGCACGCTCGCGCACGAGGACGAGCCGTCGGGAGCATGTGTCCGCGTCCCGGCTTCGGCCGACGGTGCCGACGGCGCGGGGGCGCGTCCTCGGGTGAGGAGGGTCCGCCGAACTTCCCTGCCACCGTGCGTCGTTGCCACCGGTGACGAAATCGGCGTCGGGGCGTGCGGGTCGCCGGTGGTCGCGGTCGCGGGGTCTCGGTGGTGCGGTCGGGGCACGCCGGCCGGCGGCAGGTTGGGGGTGGTGGGGGCTTCGGCCATCGTCTCCTCCTGGATCCACCGACGGCGAACACGGCCCGGGATGGGGCGGTCGGCTGGTCGGGGAAGCGAGTACAGCTCACCTGTTCGACTCGCCGACAGGGCCCGGGCGTATCCCCGCTGTATCCCCGGCCGCCCGGGCACGGACAACCACCCGGGCGTGATGGTGTGATGGGTCCGTGGACACTACCGCGCCCTTGATCATCCCCACCCCGTTGTTGACGCCCCCCTGACGCGATCC
>NZ_JBHZAV010000290.1:0-8153 GCF_042754445.1 Embleya sp. NPDC059213 | reverse complement strand
ACGTCCCGGCGATCACCCGGTCCTCCCGCCCCGTCAGCCCGAAGCGGCCGTGACGCGCTCGTCCGTCGCGGCGACGATGTCGGATGCCGTGCCGCCCGTGGCAGGTGTGCGGCCGGACTTCAACAGGAGCGCGATCACGGTGCCCAGACCACCCGCCGCGGCCACGACCCACAGCGCGGTGGTCCAGCCGGCGTCGGTGTACACCTGGGGAATGTCCGTCGTCACGGTGCCCTGCCCGGTCGGACCGGGGGAGACCGTTCGGAAGGTGTGCGCGGACAGGACCGCGGTGATGATCGCGGTTCCCACGGCCGCCCCGAACGACTGCGCGACCGCCAACATCCCTGCCCCGACGGCGGATTCGCGTTCGGGGACCGCCTCGACGACGAGGTTGTTGGCGGCGGAGTAGTAGAACCCGAAACCCACGCCGTAGACGGTGTAGAAGACGAGCACGGTCACCCAGTGTCCATGCCACAGTGCCAGCAGCCCGGCGGAGGTCCCCATCACGGCCATCCCCGCGATCAGCGGCCCGCGCAGGCCCGAGGCACGCCCCCACATCCCCGCAGCCGGCCCTGCGGCCATGCTGGTTGCCGACATGCCGATGGTGATGTGGGCGGCGAAGGCAAGGAGGCTGAAGCCGAACCCGTAGCCGAGGTCGCCCTCGAAGGTGATGATCTGCCGCATGACCTCCACCGGCTGCCCGGCGGTCGCCGCGGCACCGGCCAGGATCTGATCCTTGATCGCCGAGGCGTCGGTCTGGGCCATGTACGGAACGATGTAGCCGATCCCGCCGATCACCACGTTGGCCAGGAATCCGACGGCCAGCACCATCGAGACCTTGGACGAACGCAGCAGGTGCGGACTCATCATCGGCGACGGGGTCTTCGTCTCCCATACCGCGAACAGGCCCAGCACGATCAGACCGACCGTGAGATACGCCCAGGCACTCGGCCGACTCCAGCCCCAGGTCTGGCCGTTGCTGATGTACACCAGGGCGAGTGCCACACCGCCGCCGAGCAGGATCGCACCGACCCAGTCGAGTCTCTCGTGCGCCCGCACACTGCTCTCCGGGACGAGCAGCAGCATGAGCGGGATGATGACCGCCCCGTACACCACCAGGAACCAGAACAGCGAGCGCCAACTGTACTGGTCGGTGAGGGCGCCGCCGACGAACGGGCTGAGGATGCCCGAGAAGCCGAAGCCGGCCGCCAGGGCGCCGATCGCGACCGGGACGTACCGACGGGGCAACAGGTCGCGGAGCAGCCCCACGGCGATCGCGGTCATCGCGAAGGCGGTCGCCTGCAGGGCCCGGCCGACCAGGAACAACGCCCAGGAGTCGGTGACGGCGCACAGGATTGATCCGACCAGGAAGCCGACACTGCACATCAGCATGATCCGACGCTTGCCGTAGAGGTCGGCGAGCTTACTGACGATGGGGGTGGTCGCGCCGCCGACCAGGGCGATGATGATGACCATCCAGCCCAGGTTGCCACCCACCTCCGGCCAGGAGGCCCCGACCTTCTGTACGGCGGGCAGGACCATCGCGTATTGGAGGGGGACGACCTCGGCGAACAGGATGACGACGGCGGCCACGGTGACGATGCGCGCCTTGGATGCGCCGTCCAGGCGCCCGACGCCCGTTCCGCGCCTTGGGGTGGCGTCCGGCGGTGGGCTGGGTTGTGCGTTGCCGGCCATGAATCCTCTTCTCGGCATTGCGCGACCGCCGCCGATCGAGGGGATCGACGGGGACGCCTGCGGGGGTGAGCCGTCGGCCCGAAATTTTCGGGCCGGGGGGCGAAATACGGAGCGGCGCGGGCGCCGCGTCCGATGGAGGAACGGGCGCAGAAATTAACATAGGATGTACGCAAAATAAAGAGGTCCATACCGGACGGGCCCGCCACGAGAGCCACCTCGGGCCGCCGAAACGGCACGGGGCAGCCCCGCCGGTCCGGCGCAGCCGCCCCGTGCCCTTGCCCCGTGCTCGGTGCAGGGCGTGGTTCTGCGCCACCGGCCCGCGGGGCAGCGCCGGCGGCTTCCCGGGTCGGTCGGCCGTCGGAGCCGCGTCCGGAGGCGCCGACGACGCTTCCCGACTCACCGACATCGGGCGCTGCCGGCACCGATTTTGTGGGATGCGTACGCTTGTCCCGCGGATGATGGGCGCCGGTGGGGCGTGGCGAAAGGACGGAGCTCATGGTCGAGTCGTCGGGGGAGGCGCCTTCGCGCGGTCGGGGTCGGCCGCCGCGGCTGTCGCGCGGGCAGATCGTCGACGCGGCGGTGGCGTTGGTGTACCGGGATCCGGGGGCGCCGTTGACGATCAAACGGGTGGCGGAGGCGGTGGAGTCGGCGCCGATGGCGCTGTATCGCTATTTCCCCGATCGTGACGACCTGTTGTACGCCGTGGCGGACCGGGTGGCGAGCGACATGGAGTTCGACCGGCCGACCGGTTCGTCGTGGCGGGAGGAACTGCACGAGTGGATGTGGATGAGTCTGGAGCACCTGCGGCCGTATCCCCAGTTGCTTCCCTACATCACGTCGACCCGGCAGCCCGCCTGGTTGCCGGCGATCATGCTGTTGACCGAGATCCTGGCGCCACTGGAACTGGGGGACGAGGACCTGGCGTTGGCGGTCGCGCTGGTCAGCACGACGATCGTCGGCCAGGCGACCCTGGCGGCTCGGCGTGCCCCGGCCCCGGAGATGGCATCGGTCCTGCGGGAGGCGTTGGATCGCGCCGACGAGGGTGCCCGCGCGCGGGTCGGCCCGGTCCTGGCGCACCTGCCGGGCGCGTTCGAGCGACTGTACGACGAGGTCGTCGAGAGCACGATCGCAGCGCTCGAGTCCTTGAGCGGCGCCCCCGCCGGACCGGCCCACGCGCCGGGGCCGGGCCGGCGGGCCGTGGCGTCGACCCCCTTGTTCAGCAACCCCTCGCCCTGGTAGACGTCTCGCGCGGCGGGCGGGGTTTGGCCGGCGAGGCTACGGAGGCGCCGCGCGAGCGGACGTTCGAGAAACCTGGTCAGGCCAGGTCGGGTGGTGTCGTCGGGTGGTCCAGGGTGAATTCCCGCCGCCGGATGCGCCACCCGTTCGGTGTGCGCGTCACGTGGTCGACGAACCGGCCCGTGGTGTTGACGCGGCCGCTGTCGTCGGCGCCGGTCCGCAGCATGCCCAGCATGTAGTAGTGCACGGCCGCGCCCTCACGGGTGGGCTCGATCCACAGATTGCTCACGACGTGCCAGGCGTGGCCCTGCGTCCAGGTCCGGGTGTCGCGCGCGTGCCGTATCTGGGCTTCCAGGCCCCGGTATTCACCGATGCCGACGAGCGTGGTCACCACGTCCGCGGTGAACAGGTCGGCGAACCCTTCGTACCGGGCGTAGTCGGAGCAGTGACAGAACCTCGCGGGCAACTCGGCGATCTCCAGCCGATCCGCGGCCGACAACGCGTGGGCGCCGTCCGACCCGATGCCTTCCCGGGCGCTCATCGGGCGGCCGTCGCATGCGCGGGGAGGGCACGGCGCAGACGCGCGGCGGGCTTGCGAACGGGACGGACGTCGAGACGATCGCACCCGGGCTCGACAGCATGTATCGAGACGTACAAGAGACTTCTTCCTTCCGTTGTCGTGGTGACGCGACGTCGAAGCCGCGCCGGGTCGGGGACGCGACCGGTTGTCTTGCATCCGGCAGCCGGGGCTCGCGGGCGCGCGAGGACTCGGCGGGACACGGCGACACGCTCGAAGCGGACCGGCGGTAGCGGCCGGGCGCCACGGGCGTGAGCGGGGCGGGTGATCGGCACGTTACGCGGGAGCCACGGCGGACTCGATCGCGGCGACGAGATCCGGCGGCAACGCCACCAGCGCCTCGGCGTTGCGGAAGACCTGCTCCGCCGAGGTCGCGCCCACCAGGACCGAGGGGACGGACGGCCGACTTGCCAGCCAGGACAGGGCCAGGCTCACCAGGTCGTGCCCGGATTCCCCGGCGAGCGCGCGCAGGCGCTCCACGGCGGCGAAGTTCTCGGGCGTGGCGACGGAGGCGAAGTAGGGGAGATCGGCCAGACGTGACCCCCGGGGGTAATCCGCGCCCTGCCGGTACTTGCCGGTCAACAGGCCGGACGCCAACGGGAAGTAGGGGATGACGCCGACCCCGAAGTGCTCGGCGGCGGGGACGAGTTCGCTCTCGGCGGCGCGGTTGAGCAGGTTCCATTCGACCTGCACGGCGCAGAATCGGGCGAGCCCGTGCGCGTGGGAGACGTGTACGGCGTCGGCCAACTGCCAGGCCGACACGTTGGAGACCGCCGTGTAGCGCACCTTCCCGGCGCGGGTCAGGTCGTCCAGGGCGCGCAGCGTCTCCTCGACCGGAGTCGTGTTGTCGGGGTAGTGCTGGTAGTAGAGGTCGATGTGGTCCGTGCCGAGTCGGCGCAACGTGTCCTCGCAGGCGCGGACGAGGTGCCGCCGCGAGGAGCCGCCGCCGTGGGGACCGGGTGCGATCGGGGCGCCGAACTTCGAGGCGATCACCGCGTCGGACCGGCGGGCACCGAGTGCCTTTCCGAGGATCTCCTCGGAACGACCCTTCGCATAGACGTCTGCGGTGTCGAAGAGCGTGATGCCGGATTCCAGGGCCGCGTCGACCACCTTCGTTGCGGCGGCCTCGTCGATCTTCATCCCGAAGTTGTTGCAGCCCAGGCCCAGCGAGGACACCTTCAGGCCGGACCGGCCGACTGTTTCGTATTGCACGCGTGCTCCTCGGTGGAGATCGGTCGGGGGAGGCGAATCGATGCACGAGTACGTCACCGGTTCGCCGAGTGGGCGTAGGTCTGTCGTGGGTCGCGGTCGAGGAGCTTGCCGTTGGGGTTCTCGGCGAGGGCCTCGACGGCCACGACGTTATGTGGGCACGTCGAAGCCGGCGAGGTGGGTGCGGCAGGCGCCCGCGGTGCGGACCGGGGGCGATCCGGCCCGCTGCGGGGATATGTGTAACCGTTACACGAAATCTGGATGGGATCAAGCGTCGGGACGGCTTGTAGGTCCATCATGGCTATGATAGCTATGAAGTCATCGACGGATCGGGTGGCCGCCGCCCGGTGTCGACTCCCAATGGCCCACCGACGAAGAGGGACTCCATGAGCGAGCAGAAGCGCGTGGTCTACACGACCGCCGTCTACGACCAGGCCGAGATCGATGCCGTCGTCTCGGTCCTGACCGAGGGGCAGAACGGGCTGCGGGTCGGTCCGCGCGTCGCCGAGATGGAGCGCAGGGTCGCCGACCTGTTCGGCAAGCGCCATGGCGTGATGGTCAGTTCGGGCTCGGCGGCGTTGTTCCTGGCCGTCGACCTGCTCGATCTGCCGCCGGGGTCGGAGGTGATCACCTCTCCGCTCACCTTCTCCACCGACCTGTCCTGCCTGCTGCGGGCCGGGCTGGTCCCGGTCTTCGTCGACGTCGAACCGGACACGTTCCAGATCGACGTCACCCGCATCGAGGAGATGATCGGCGAGCGGACGCGGGCGATTCTGGTGCCGAACCTGGCGGGCAACGCGCCCGACTGGGACGCGATTCGTGACATCGCGGACCGGCACGGCCTCAAGGTCGTCGAGGATTCGTGCGACGCGGTCGGGTCGACGCTGCGGGGAACGCCGACCGGTACGCGGGCCGACATCTCGGTGACGAGTTTCTCGCTGTCGCACATCATCACTGCGGCCGGCAGCGGCGGCATGGTGATGCTCGACGACGACGAACTGCGGGACCGCTGCCTCACGTTGCGTGGTTGGGGGCGCCGCTCGGAGGCGCAACTGTTCGGCTCCAAGGCCGGGTCGCGCGACTTCTGGACGGACCTGGACGGGATCGACTACGACAACATGTTCATCTTCGACGAGGTCGGCTGGAACTTCCTGCCGAACGAGCTCTGCGCGGCGTTCGGCGTCGAGCAGGTCAAGAAGCTGGACCGCAACCACGCCCGCAGGCAGCACAACTTCGACCGCTACACCGAGGTGCTGCGTCGGCACCCGGACCTGTTCACCACCCCGCGTCAACTGGAGGGGTTGCACACGGCGTGGTTGTCGTACTGCTTCCTGATCAGGCCGGACGCCGGTTTCGGGCGCAGCGACCTCCAGCAGTTCCTGGAGGCGCGGGGTATCGACACCCGCGTGGTGTGGACGGGCAACGCCGTGCGGCAGCCGTTCATGAAGGACGCGGCCTTCCGTCAGCCCGAGGGCGGACTTCCCGGTGCCGACCACGTGATGGAGTTCGGCATGCTCATCTCCTGCAACCACGGTCTCACCGACGAGATGATCGACCACGTGGGCCGGCAGATCGACGCGTTCGTGACCGAACGCCTCGGCGCGGGTTGATACATCGGCGGACGAGGCCCGACGGGGCGCCCGGCGGGGCCGGTGCCGGGGGGCCGTCGGGCCGGTAGGTGAAGGTGCCGGACGCTCATCGGTGGGCTGGGCAGGGGGATGGCCTTGGGGACTCGGGCCCGGTGCGATCGGGCGCGGGCGGATCGTGGTCGCCCCCCGGGGCGTCGCGGCCGATGATGCGGCGGAAGTCCGCTTGCCCTGTCCGTCCTGGGCAAGACGTGCGCGCACGGGAAGGGGTGGCGAGGGCGCCGCGCGTCTACCGCGGTGGTGTCGGTGTCTACTGCGTTCGCAGCAGACGCAAGTGTCTACGGCCGGGCAACGACACGCGGCCGTCGACGCGCGAGGGTTGACCAGGGCGGATGCGACCGATTGCCACGGTTTTCGTCGTCCGCCCCGGAACCTGTCCCCGACGCCGGCGTCCGCACGCGGCGTACGTGGGAGACACCCCTTCCTCGGAGGTTCGATGTCCGCGCTTGCCCGCTGGTGCCACAAGCACCGGATCCTGGTTGTCGTGTTGTGGGCGGGGGTCCTCGCAGCGCTGGCCGTCTCCGCCTTGTCCGCCGGAGCGAAGTACGCCAACGACTCGACCATGCCGGACACCGAGTCGGCGACCGCCATCAAGCTCATGCAGGCCAACGCACCGGCCGCGGCCGGCGCCGGCGGGACCATCGCCTGGCGCGTCGACGCCGGCACCGTGACCGACGCGGGCGTGCGGGATCCGATGACCGCGGCCCTGGATCGCGTCGCCCACTCTCCCGGCGTGGCCGCGGTGGTCGGCCCGTACACCGATGCGGGTGCGAAACAGGTCAGCCCGGACCGGCGCATCGCCTACGCCACGGTGAACTTCACCCGGGCCGGCGGTGATCTCGACAAGGCCGAGGTACAGGCCGTGGAGGACCTGGCGACCTCCGTACGCAGCGCCGGCCTGCATGTGGAACTGGGCGGCCGCGCGTTCACCGAGACGGCCGCGGTGTCGAAGTGGAGCGAGATCATCGGCATCGGCATGGCCGCACTGCTGCTCTTCGTGGTCTTCCGCTCCGCGTGGGCCGCGGCCCTGCCGGTGATCACCGCGGTGGCCGGTGTCGTCACCGCGCTGATGGCCACCATGTTGCTCAGCCACGTGCTGACCCTCGCGGATGTCACGCCGACCCTGGGGGCGTTGATCGGCCTGGGGGTGGGCATCGACTATGCGCTGTTCATCGTCAACCGACACCGCGGCAACCTCATGCGAGGCGACGACGTGGCCTCCTCGGTCGCCAAGGCCCTGGACACCTCCGGACGGGCGGTCGTCTTCGCCGGACTGACCGTGGTCATCGCGCTGCTGGGGATGTTCACCCTCGGGATCGGCATCCTGAACGGCATGGCGTTGGGCGCGGCGCTGACCGTGCTCGCGACCGTGTCGGCAGCCGTCACGCTGCTACCGGCGTTGCTCGGCCTGTTCGGGACCCGGGTGCTCAGCCGCCGCCAACGCCGCGACCTGGCCGCACACGGGCCGCGCCCGGACAAGGACGACGGCAGCGGGTTCTGGGGCCGCTGGGCCGCGCGGGTGCGGCGCCACCCGAAGGGGCCGGCCGTCGTGGCCGTGGTCGTCATGGCGATCGTGGCGATCCCGGCGCTGTCCCTTCGGCTCGGCGCGGCCGACGCGGGCAACAACCCGCCGGCCTCGTCCAGCCGAAAGGCCTACGACATGCTCGCCGACGGCTTCGGCCCCGGCTTCAACGGTCCGCTCCTGCTGGCTGCCCAGACCCCGGACGGCGCGGCCCGCCAGGCATTGAGCGGTCTGGTCGACCGTCTCGACACCGTCGACGGTGTCGCGGCCG
>NZ_JBHZAV010000289.1:0-8183 GCF_042754445.1 Embleya sp. NPDC059213 | reverse complement strand
CGTGCGGTGCACGGGCCCGACGACGCGTTGCGAGAGCGACCGCGTTTCCCAGCCTCGATGGTGCCGGTGCCGAGGCGGTCCGCGTCTTCGTCGCCGTGTCGGCGCGGCCGGGAGTGTTCCCGGCCGCGCCGTGGGAGTGCGATCCCGGGCGCGAACTACGCCGCGGTCACCGGCCGGTAGGTGCACACGTGCACGCCCGTGCTGCTGACCACCGTCGAGACCAGTTCGAGCGGGCGCAGCGCGCCGTCGGTCGGGAAGAGCGTCTTTCCGCCGCCGACGAGCACCGGCATGATCATCAGACGCAGCTCGTCGACCAGCCCCTCGGCCACGAGGGTGCGGGCCAGCGAGAGGCTGCCCATCACGACCAGGTCGCGGCCGTCGGTCTCGCGCAGCTTCCTGATCCCGTCCAGGGCCCCGTCCCCGGGGATGCGGGTGGTGTTGTTCCACGTGAGGTCGTCGTCGGCCAGGGTGTCGGAGACGACGTACTTGGCGACCGAGTTCATGTGGTCGGCGAAGGGGTCACCGGCCCGCCCGGGCCACGCCGCGGCCATGACCTGCCACGTCCGGCGCCCGAACAGCAGGGCATCGGTGTCGGCGGCCCACTCCGCGAGCGCGCCACCCATCACCTGCGGGTCGAAGAACGGGTGCGTCCAACCACCGTGGGCGAACCCGCCGTCGGTGTCCTCGTCCGGCCCGCCCGGAGCCTGCATGACGCCGTCCAGACTGACGAACTCACCAATGACAATGCGCATCGAACCGTCTCACTTCCTGGTTGGGTTGATTACCGTTCACCAAAACCGCCGGATCGCGCGGGACTCGTCGGTCCCGACGATCCCTTTTCGAGGGCACCGCAGCGGGTGCCTCTCGACCGCCTCGTCGTGCGGCGACCTGTGCGTCACCACGACGTCGGTCGCACGGGGCGGGCGCCCCCGGTCGACGAACTCCGGGGGCTGTCGCGCCCACTCGGCGAGCGCGTGCGCAGGCCGGGGGGCGGTGTTCCTCAGGCGGTACGCCGGTAGTGCGCGGCCACGTAGGCGAGCAGCGCGAACATGACGGTCGTACCGATGGCTATGGTCAACGCGCCGGCCGCGCCGCCGCTCATCGCCCAGGCGTCGCCCGCCAACTTGACCGTGGCCGCGACGCGGCAGACGACCGCGAGCCGCCGGTTCCCGAGCCGGGAGAAGTGTCGGCCGAGCAGGTAGCCGATGGCGATCAGCGAGAAGAACGTGATCGACCCGGCGGCCATGTGTCCGTACGCGTGCCAACTCATCGACTCCGGGACGCCGTCCGGCGTGCCCACGGGGAAGCCGTCCGCCGGGTCCATCGTCAGCAGCCCGGCGGCGACCATGCCCACGCCCACCACCCGGACCAGCTGCGGCACCGCGACGCCGCCGGCCGTCCCCTGCATGACCCGCCGCAGCCCGGCCGCGCCGGCGGTGGCCAGGATGCCGGCGATCACGAAGTTGGTGATCTGGAGCCGGCCGAGCGATCCGGTGGCCAACTGGCTGAGCGCGTGCCGGGTCGGCTCGAAACCCTCGCGGGTGAGTGCCTGGGCGACCGACACGGCCACCCACAGTGGACCGGCGACGGCCGCGCAGGCGAGCAGCGCACGGGTGCCGACCGAGCCGCGTTCGGCGGCGGTCCGGGTCCGGTCGGCGGTGACCGGGGGGCGCGGGGGTCGGGTGGTGGTGGTCACGGCGGGCTCCTTCGAGGGGCGGGCGGGCCCCGGATTCCGGTGGGGCTCGCACCGTCGTCGATCCGCTGATGTGACAGGGAATAAGGTAATTACCCGTCACACGGCGGATACGACGCACGGGTGTGCCTCGGCGATCCGGCCGGGCCGGACGAGACGGAGAAACGCCATGCGCTACCTGATGATGTCCAAGGCCTCGGAGAACGCGAAAACCCCCGACGAGAGGCTGTTCGCCGAGATGGGCGCCTTCATCGAGGAGCTCAGCGCCGCGGGTGTACTGCTGGCCTCCGGCGGTCTGGAGCCGAGCGGCGTCCGGCTGGTCTCCGAGGGCGGCGAGGTCACCGTCACGGACGGTCCGTTCGCCGAGTCCAAGGAGGCGGTGGTCGGCTTCGCCCTCGTCGAGGTCCGCTCCCACGAGGAGGCGATCGAACTGGCCCGCCGGTTCCGCCGGATCGTCGGTGACGGCGAGAGCGTGATCCAACAGGTCTTCGGTCCGTGACGGACGTCCACCGCACGATCGACGCGATCTGGAGGATGGAGTCGGCCCGTCTCGTCGCCGCGCTGACCCGCATGGTCCGCGATGTGGGCGCGGCCGAGGAACTGGCCCAGGACGCGCTCGTCGCGGCGCTGGAACAGTGGCCGGAGTCGGGCATCCCGGACAACCCGGGGGCCTGGCTCACCACCGTCGCCAAACGCCGCGCGGTCGACCACATCCGCCGCGAACGGCGCCTGGCGGAACACGGCGAGACGCTCGCGTACGAACTGGCCGAGCAACGGCGACTCGACGACGTCGGCGGCCCCGAACACGACCCCGGGGCCGCCGAACCCCAATCCGAGTCCGAGCAGGACGACGTGCTGCGGCTGATGTTCGTCTCCTGCCACCCGGTGCTGCCGACCGAGGCGCGCGTCGCCCTCACCCTGCGGCTGCTCGGCGGGCTCACCGCGGCCGAGATCGCCCGCGCGTTCCTCACCGTCGAGCCACTGATCGCCCGCCGCATCGCGACGGCGAAACGCACCCTCGCCGAGGAGCGGGTGCCGTTCGAGCTCCCGGATGGCGCCGAGTTGGCCGAACGCCTCGCCTCCGTCCTGGAGGTCGTCTACTTGATCTTCAACGAGGGCTACTCGGCGACCTCGGGCGAGGACCTGATCCGGCCCGGCCTGTGCCTGGAGGCACTGAGGTTGGGCCGCCTGCTCGCCGAGTCGGTGCCCGACGAGCCGGAGGCCCACGGCCTGGTGGCGCTCATGGAGATCCAGGCGTCGCGTACGCCGGCGCGCACCGGTCCCGCCGGCGAACCCGTGCCGTTGCACGCGCAGAACCGGGGACGCTGGGACGGGTTGCTCATCCGCCGCGGCTTCGCGGCGATGTTGCGCGCCCGCGCGGCCGGCACGCCCGGCCGGCCCGGTCCCTACCTGTTGCAGGCCGCGATCGCCGTCTGCCACGCCCAGGCGCGCACCGCCGAGGAGACCGACTGGGTCCGGATCGCCGGGCTGTACACCGCCTTGGCCGGCCTCCTGCCCACCGCCGTGGTGCGACTCAACCGGGCGGTCGCGGTGGGGATGGCGGACGGCCCGGCGGCCGGCCTCGCCCTCGTCGACGAGCTCGTCGCGGACCCCGCGCTACGCGACTACCACCTGCTCCCGGGGGTACGAGGCGACCTGCTGCTGCGGCTGGGGCGCGGCGAGGAGGCCCGCCGGGAGTTCGAGCGCGCGGCGTTGCTGACGCGCAACAGCGCCGAACAGACCTACCTGACGCGTCGGGCCGAGGCGATCCCGCTCGGCGACGCGTCCGCGTGGACGTTCGGCGAGGCCATCGACGCCTTCCTGGCCGGGGATCGGCTCGCGCCGGCGACGGCCCGCTCCTACGGACAGACGATGTGGCGGCTGCGGCTCTCTCTGGGTGTGGGGATGCCGCTCGCGTCGCTGACGGCCGATCAGATCGCCGGTGCCTTCCGCGTGTCGTGGGGTGGCGTGGCGGCGGCCACGTGGAATCGACACCGCTCCGCCGTACGGGCGTTCGCGGCGTGGACGCACACCCCGGGCCTGGACGCGGGTATCCCCCAACGAACGCCCCAACGCCGCCCCGCGCCGGCGCCCGCCCCGATCCCGCCCGGAACGGCGTGGCCGGGAGACGTGGAAGCCCCGTTGCGGGAGCGCACGTTGTGGACGCTGCTGCACGAGTCGGGCACGACCGTCGCGGCCGTGCTGGCCCTCAACGTCCAGGACCTCGACCTGCCGGAGCGCCGAGCCCGCCGCACCGACCGGCGGTCGGATCGGCGTGACGCATGGATCACCTGGCGATCGCGCACCGCGGCGCTCCTGCCCGAGCTTCTGGACGGCCGGACCCGAGGCCCGGTGTTCCTCGCCGACCGACGCCCGGGCCCGACCCGGGCGGGCATCCTGGGCCCGGAGGACGTCTGCCCGCTGACCGGCCGCGGGCGACTGTCGTACGAACGCGCCGAGTTCCTGTGCAAGTCCACGACCGGACACCCGCTGCGCCGGCTACGAGACTGGAGCGAGGAAGAGAGCCGATCCTGAAACCGAGCCGAGGCCGTCGGCCCACAACCCCACCGGACCGACCATCACGATCGGCACGGCGAAAGCTCTCGCCGCCGAATTCCCCCGCCGATCCGGCATCCCCATCACCGCAGGGATGACGCGGGCCCGGATCACCGAGGCGGTCCGCCACACGTTCGACCGGGAAGGCGTCCGCCTGATCACGCCCGGCATCGGGGCCGCCGTACCCGCCGACTGTGGGGCTGTTCCGCGGTGGCGGCATGCCCGGTCACCGGGCCGAGGCCGGTATCGAGCCGCGTGGTGATCGACTCGACCGGGTCGCCGGCGACCTGGCCGGCCAAGGCGGGTGCCGCCGTCGAATCGCAAGCCCGGCGCATGCGTGAGGTCGAAGACCGGGTGCTCGGCCGGCGGAGCGGTCCTCACTGCCGACGGGTCCGGCCGGAGGCCGGTTGTCGTCGCGGTCGGGTGTGGTGTCTTCAGGGGTTGGCGGGGTCCTCGGCCGGCGGGTGGGTGGTGGGGCGGCCGTGCCAGTCCAGGCATACCACCAGCGCGTCGTCGTCGGGGTCGGGGCGGCCTCGGTGGCCGGTGAGTTCGCGCAGGAGGGCGCGGGGCATCTCGGCGGCGGGCAGCAGTCGGGTCGCGTTGATCGCCCGGGCCAGCGCGCGTTCGCCGTATGCCTCGCCGGCGGGAGAGGCGACGGCGTGGACACCGTCGCTGACGAACACGAGACGGTCGCCGGGCCGGAGCTGGAACTCCTGTGACGTGTAGTCGGTCTCCTCGAACATGCCCAGGGGTAGTTGCGCGTCGAAGTCGACCGCCGACACGGTGCCCTCGCGCAGGAGCAGCAGGCGGGGGGAGCCGGCGTCGACCACCCGGACTCGTCCGGTGCTCAGTTCGAAGTCCAGCAGCAGGACGGACAGGTAGGCGTCGCCGCGGTGCTGGGCGAACACGGCCTGGTCGGCGAGGGCCGCCTGGTCGGCGATGGAGATGCCGGCGCGGCGGGCGTTGCGCAGGGCGTTGATCGTGAGGTTGGTGAGCAGGGCGGCGTCGATTCCCTCGCCCATGCCGTTGGTCACCGTCAGGACGAGGTGGTCGGCGGTGGCGGACCAGTCGAAGTTGTCGCCGTGGACGGCGTAGGCGGGTTCGAGTTGGGCGCCGATGGCGTACTCGTCGCGGCTGCACGCTCGTCCGGGCAGGAGTTGCCACTGCATTTCGGCCGCCAGGGTCAGGCGGTCCTTGCGCCGGGCCCGGAGGTAGATGTCGGTGTCGCGTTCGGCGACGATCACCGCGTGGGCGAGCATTTCGGCGATGTCGAGCAGTTCGGCCCGGATCGCCGACGAATGGGCGTCGGTGGGCAGGACCACGCTGAGTACACCGAGGCGATCGCCGCGTACGGTCACCGGGAGGTGTACGACCGTGGCGTCTTCTCGCTCCTCGCGGCCGGGCTCCTGTGCGCCGAAGACTCGGCCCGGGAGACTGTTGTCGATGGACAGGGATTCCGGGGTGTGGGCGAGCCCGGAGACCGGCAGCAGGACGGTCAGGCTGTAGTCGGCCAGCAGAAGTTCGACGGATCTCGCCCCGTAGTGCCGCTTCAGCACGGTGCGGATGGCGTCCAACAGTCCATGCGGTGGGGCGGCGCGCAGCGCGCGCTCGGCTTCCTCGTATGCATTCACAGTCAGTCTGCAGCCGTTCTCTGCGGAGGCGCGGCGGTGGCGCCCCCGTGCGGGTCCGGGGGCGGTCCGGACCGCTGTCGGATCAACCGCTTTTCCAGCGTCTATTGTGGTACGGCGCGGCCGTCGGGCCGGCGGCTGTTTCGGGCGTCAGAGTAAGGCGGTGAGCGGGGTTTCCTCCCCTCGACACGACCAAGCGGACGAGACGGCGCGAACGGCGACTGCCGCGGCCGAATTGCTCGAGATGCTGCTTGGGCGCGCGTCCACGGCTCCCGTCTCCACGTCACAACTGCGCGCGCTGTTCCTGCTGGAGCAGCACGACGGCATCAACCTGCGCACGTTGGCCGACGGTCTGCGGTCGACGCCCTCCTCGACCAGTCGCCTGTGCGACCGCTTGCAGGCGGTGGGTTTCGTGGAGCGCTCGCCCAGTGCCAGCAGTCGTCGGGAGCTCGAATTGCGGCTGAGCGGGCGGGGCCGTGCCTTCTTGGCGGATCTGCGCGCGCGCCGACAGCGCGAGCTGGCCGTGGTGACCGCACGCATGTCGCCGGAAACCAGGACGATGCTGCTCAAGGGCCTCGAAGCCCTGCACGGGGCCGCCGCCACTCTCGCGGACGAGGTAGCCGACGCAGCGCGCGCCCCCCAGGCCCGTACCGCCTGACCCGAGCGGACGTCACCCCCGACGGGGCGTGCGGCGCGCCCGTCCGCACGTGTGCCGGGGGCGCCGGGCATGCCGACGAAGGCGTCGCGAGCCGACACCGGTCGGTGCCCCATGACGACCCCCTTCGTCGGACCGGCAGCCTCACCCCGTCGCGGGCGCGCGGGATCGAGCGACGGGATCGTCGCTGTCTGACGTCGGTGGCCGTGTCTTGCTCCGCCGTCCGATGTGCAGCGTATCGAATTATTGACTGGTGACAAATATTGCGTCCAGGCATGCGTTTGGGTCCGACACCGGTAATCCCGAGGGGAGTTCCTCGGAACGGCCTCGGGTGGTCCCGACGACATCCGTGCGCGGCGATCGGCCACGGGTGTCGCGTCGGGCGCCGGCGTTCGGGAGTGGGGGCGGATGCGGCGTCGCCGCTCGCGTCGACCGCGGAGGGGAAACCGTCGGCATGGGTGCGCGCGGTGAGGCACCTGTCGCCGCCGTTGCCGGCCGTTGTCGCGTGGATCGCCCCCGCGGCGCGGCAACGGCGGTGCTACAGGCCGCTGTTCACCGTTGGCACAGCTCGTGCAGGGCCCGCCATTCGAGGTAGAGCACGAACCGGAGGTGGTTGTACGCCTGGTGGACCGCACTCGCGCAGGGCGCGTCGAGTTTGTAGCCCTTCACGGCGTCCTTGAAGGGGTGGCCGTCCATGCCGTCCGGTGTCACGAAACCGAGTTCGAGCAGCCGACCCAGCCCTTTCGGGTCGGCGGCGAACATCCGAGCGATCAGCAGTTCGTTGAGGGTCGTGCTGCTGACCGAGTGAGACGGCGGCTTCTCGACGATGGGCATCGCGTTTTCGAGGAACTCGTTGACCGCCGCGCGGCCCTCCAGCAAGGCCGCGTTCCAGTCGAAGTCCAAACGTTCGGGCTTGGCGCCCGACGTGGCGACCACGCTCGTCCCGGTCGCGTTCAGCAACCGTCCGAGATCGGACCGGGCCTCGACCGTGGCCCGCAAGGCGATGAGCAACTGCACCGCCCGCAGCAGTTGCGCGCCGGGGGTGGGCCAGGTGATGCCGAGTTGAGCGTGATCCTTGCCCGGATGCCAGCTCCACCCGTCGGGGATCTTCAGCACCAGCGGCAGCACCGCCTCCAGCAGCGACGCCTTCGGCTTGAGGCTCCGGCTGCGGACTTCCTTGCGCAGTTCCGTGCAGTCCGCGTGCGTGAACGGCGTTGTGGAGCTGTTGGTCCACTCGTCGACGCTGACCGTCGCCGGGTCGATCGCGTTCGTCCCCGGCGGGACGGTGAACCTGAAGTGGTGCCTCGAGTCGTGCAGCCACTTGTGGTCCGCGAACTTGGTCTCGGCACCGGGCGTGACCGTCCAAGTCAGGGTCACTGGCGCAGGCGCGGGCGCAGCCATCGGTAATCCCCCATCCCCCAGGGCCCGGCCACCGCCGGGCCACTGTCCGCCATGGTGCCGGACCGCCGGGCGGCTGCATGTCGAAAATGCGAAACTGTCGGATAATGTGCCAAATTGATGGAACTTTTCCATCACGGGCACGATCGCACGCTCTTCGTCACGGGTGAACCGGCCGGGGGGGTGGGGCCGCCGGGCGCCCACCGCCACAGCAGCCCAGCCCGGAGCACGGGGGCGGGGGGGACCCCCCGGG
>NZ_JBHZAV010000288.1:0-8189 GCF_042754445.1 Embleya sp. NPDC059213 | reverse complement strand
CGTTCGTGCAGGTTGTGCTCGGACAGTCGGCGTGCCGTCGCGGTGATCCTGTGCACCGGACGCAGCACCCGGCCGGACATCCACCAGCCGACCAGCATCGAGCTCGCGGCCAGGAGCAGCAGAGCCGCGATGAGCACGGTCAGCAACTGACTCATCGTCACGTTCTGGCCGGTGTCGACGGCCCGCTGGATCGCCTCTGCCGGGACCGTGTTGTCCGGGGTCTGCGTACCCTGCAACGGTTGCGCGGGCTGGGCCCGACCCACGCAGACCGGGGCGATTTCGTTTGTGTCCGTGGTCGGGGACGTGGTGATCCTCAATGTCCTCGCCAGCGCGATCGGCAATCGCTCGGACAGCCGCCGGCCGACGAACCAGTACACGATGCCCAGCAGCACCGTGCCGACGACGAGCGACATGCCGCCGTACAACAGGGTGAGTCGGGCCCGCGCCGACGGTCGGCGGAACAGCCTCCGGTAGGGCAGCCGCACGCCCGAGAGCAGCCGCCTGCCTGTCGCCGGGCCGCTCCGTCGGGATGCCCTCCGGCCGCTTCCACGAGGTGTGCGCGGGCTGTTCATATCAGGGATCCCGAGCCGGGTACGGGCCGGACGACCTGCGGGTCGCCCGGTTCGGCGCGCAGCTCGCACATGGTCACCCGCGCGATGTCGGAAAAGGGGTCGACGGTCCGGTCCCACACCCGCTCCGGCATTTCCTCGTCCTCGGTCACCAGAACTTGCAAGGTTTGTCGCTCCGTTTCGAGCCGGGGAAGGGGGTGGGGAGGGTGGGGAACGAATGGAGCACGAATAGAGCACGAATGGGCCCGAACGGCCCGATTCGCAGGCTTCGGATGAACCCCATCGGTTATACGCGCGCCTGCGTTAACTCCGGATAACCGATCCGGGTGACGTCGTGGCAACCCGTCGGTGCGTAGACCTGTTGTTGCTCTCACGCCGCTACGGCGGGTGGTGACCACACGAGCGACGGGTGCGACGACGGGCGGGAGAGCGGCAGTGGGCGCGCGGGAGCGAGACGGTCTCCCCGCCGAGGCCGGTCACCCGCACATCGGCAACGGGAAGGAGTGGACAGTGACTTCACAGGATGGACGCCGGGTGGCCGAGGGAATGTCGCGGAGACGGATGTTGGGGGCGATGGGCGCGGGCGCGGTGGCCTCGGCCGGCGTGGCCGGGCGGGCGTACGGCTCGCCTGCCGGGGCTCGTTCGGCCGCGGAGCTGGTGGCCGGGCCGATCAAGCGGGATCTGGCGATGTTGGATGTGATCGCCGCCCGGCACGGCGGCAACCGGGGTGCCGGCCTGCCCGGCTTCGACTACTCCGCGTGCTATGTGGAGGCCCGGCTGCGCGACGCCGGATACCGTACCCGGCGTCTGGCGGTCGGCTACGACCGAACCGATCACATCCGCGACACCGTCGAACAGGTCCGCCCCCGAGCGCGCAGCGTTTTTCACGTCGCGGCGGGCGGAGTCGCGGCATCACCGACCGGCGGTGACACCGGGGACTTGGTCATTCCGCGCGATGCCTTCGGTGACGCCGCGGACAGTTGGGAGGGCATCGACGCCTGCGGGAAGGTGGCGCTGTTACAACTGCGCCCGAACCTGCTGCGCGGCGCCCGTCGGGAGCACGTCGCCGGCGGATGCCACAGCGGCATGGCGGCCAGGAGGCAACGGGTCGCCGCGGATCAGACCGAGTCGGCCCGCCAGGCCCTGATCCGGGCCCGTGCCGCCGGCGTTGCGGCGGTGTTGTTCCACCTCGATCAGGTCGACTTCCCGATCGGTCTGGTCTTCGATGCTCCCGGGGACGCCGGGCTGCCGCCGGCGAGCGTCGTCTTTTCCAGCGACGCCACCGCGCTGCGCGAGGACATGAACGCCGGCGGTACGACGGTGCGCGTCGAACTGGAGCTGCGCCGGCGACATGTGGACACCTTCAGCGTGCTGACCGTGCCCCCGGACGCCTCCGCCGCCAGGTACCTGTTCGGCGCGCATCTGGACAGCGTCCCCCGGGGCCCCGGCATCGACGACAACGGCTCCGGCTCCGCGCTGCTGCTCCACCTCGCCCATGCCCTCGCCGTCGAGCCCGCAGGCAGTCCCGTGCAGTTCTGCTGGTGGGGCGGCGAGGAGGACGGCATGCGCGGCTCCCGACACTTCGTCGAGACCGAACCGCTCCAGCCGATCCGCGGCTACTTCAACCTGGACATGGTCGCCGCCCCCAACTATGTCATCGGCGTCTACGGCAACGGGCCGCAACGCCATTTCACCGACCACTTCACCGTCATCGGCCAACCCTGGCTCGAAGGACCCGTCGACGGGATGTCCGACCAAGTCCCCTTCCTCGACGCCGGGATCCCCGTCGCCGGGATCGACACCGTGCGCAGCGCACCCGCCGCCCTCAAGGACGACCGCGAAGCCGCACTGTTCGGAGGCACCGTCGGGCGGCCCTTCGACCCCAACTACCACGGCCCGGGCGACACCGTCACCAACATCAGCACCAAAGCCCTGGCCATCTGCACCACCGCCGGCCTGGCCGCGCTCCGAGCCGTGAGCCGCTGACAGGCAACGACCGGCGACCCGCCCGATAATCCCCCGCCCGGGGGCCGCTCGTTCGCTTCCTCGTCCGCGGATCAGCGTGCGGTCACCGCACGCGGCCTTGTCACTGCGCAAGCGTCATGTCGCCGCCGTTGCCGCCGTGTTCCGGCCCGGCCGTCCTACCGGTGGTCCTCGGATCGTGATGCCCGGTCCGCCAGCGCCCGTACCTCGGCGGCGACGGCGGCATGACGCTCGCGCGGTATGTCGTGCCCCACGCCGGGCTGCAGGACCAGGCGTGCGCCGGGGACCGCAGCGGCCGTGGCGTGGGCCGCGGACGGCTTGAGCAGGGGATCGTCGGTGCCGTGCAGCACCAGCGTCGGGACCCGCAGCTCCGCCAGGGACGGGCCGTGCCACTTCGCGCCGATCTGCCGCGACTGGGCCTTCGGGTCGGCGATGCCGGTGTCCACGTCGGCGCTGATCCGCTCCAGCGCCTCCACTTCGTCGAAGGGGTAGCCGGGTGACGCACACAGACGGGCGACCGCGAGGCCCATGGCGATCCTTTCCTCCCGGCTTTCGGCGGGCTTGATCCGGGCGAACCTGGCGAGGGTGCCCAGGCGCAGATACCGGAAGGCGCCCAGGCCGCCGACGTCGCTGGGCAGCGCCGCGGACGAGGTGAGTGTGCGCACACGATCCGGGTGGCGCAGGGCGATGCGCTGGGCGACGACGCCTCCGAGGGAGTGCCCGAAGAGATGGGCGGATTCCCAGCCGAGCCCGTCCATGACCGCGATCGCGTCGTCGGCCAGGTCCTCGGCGGTGTAGGCCGCGCTGCGGCGGGCGGCGATCGCGGCGAAGGGGTTGCCCGACGAGGTCTGCGCCTGCATCCGGGTGGAGTCGCCCGAGTCCCGCTGGTCGTAGCGCGCGACGGCGAATCCGGCGGCCGCCCACGCCGCACACAGTCCTTCCGGCCACCAGTGCCGGGACACCGCCAGACCCATCACCAGCAGCAGCGGCTCGCCGTCCGCGCCCTCCCGGAACCGGTCGTAGGCGAGGTCGACGGCTCCGTTGTGGGCGAAGCGGCGTTCGGTCCAGGACATGGCGGGCTCCCTCGGTGGACGAATAAACTGCGATCGGTGTTCGCAGTATTAGACTACAGCAGGCCAAGGACCGCACGCCGAGGAAGGTTTCCGACAGTGACCGAACACGAGCCCCGACCCACCGTGTGGTCACGGCCCGAACGCGGCACGCGCGGACCCGCACCCGAACGCGACCGCCGGCAGATCACCGCCGCCGCCGTCGCCCTGGCCGACGCCGACGGACTGGCCGCCGTCTCGATGCGCGCCCTTGCCCGGGAACTGGGCACCGGACCCGCCTCGCTCTACCGCTACCTGGCGAGCCGTGACGACCTGCTGGACCTGATGGCCGACGCGGTCACCGGCGAGGTCGACCTGTCCGCCGCACCCGGCGGCGACTGGATCGGCGACCTCACCGCCCTCGCCCTGCAGGCCAAGGCGGCACACGCCCGGCACCCGTGGCTGCTCGAACTGACCGCGCAGCGCGGCAGTGTGCTGGGGCCCAACGCGATCGACTACCTCGACCACGCTCTCGCGATCCTGACCCACGCCCCCGGCACCAGCTCGCAGAAACTGGAGACGATCGGCTTCGTCGGCGGCCTCGTCACCCTCTTCGCCCGCCACGAGGCGACCACCACCGCCGGCGGCGCGACCCCGTCCGCACAGGCGGCCCACCTGGCCGCCGTCGCCGCCGAGGGACGCCATCCCCACCTGCTCGCCGCACTGGCCACCGCAGGCCCCGCACCGTCGGACGGCCCCGCCGACCGGGACGCCCTCTTCGAACGCCTGTTGCGCCGCATTCTCCCCGGACTGCTCGGCTCGTGACGAAACGACCGCTGCTCGGCTTGCGCTTCGACCCGTTCGCCTCGGTCGGGCGCCCTTCCGGTGGTGTCCGGGGTCGGTGCGGGGCGCACCGGTTCTGACGACGCGTTCGACGTCGTGACGGGGCGCGGGCCTGTGCCTTCTTGAACCGGCAGGCCGACCCGGACCGGGTCGGGAGGTGGGCGCACCGGCGGAACGGGCCGCCTTCGTGCGCGGGTTCCGAATGCCCGACGCGTCCGTTGCGGCGCGGGAACGGCCGGGCCGGGGCGACGGCTCTCGCGATCGTGTTCGGCGCGGCAGCCGACAAATGTGGACAAAGTTACTTCTAATGGGACATGTGTGTGGTGGCTGTCACGGCGTGGTGACCGGTCGGCCGGAGCACAACCACGTCCGAGCCCCTGGGAGGTTTCCGATGTCCAGCCCCGGTGACACAGCCGTGTTCGTCCCCGATCCGGAGACCGACGAAAACGCCGAGACAGGCCGTGCCTCGGCCCCCGATCCCGAGCCCCGAACGTTGTCGTTGACGGCCGCCCAGCGCGAACTGTGGTTCGCCGAACAGCGTGCGCCCGGCGGTTCGGAAGGCCGGGTCGCCGAGTGCGTGGAGATCCACGGGCCGGTGGACGCGGCGCTGTTCGAGGCGGCGGTACGGCAGGTGCTGGACGAGGCGGAGGCGCTCCGGGTGTGCATCCGGCCCGGGAAGGACGGTCCGGTGCAGATCGTGGACCCGGATCCGGAGTGGGCACCGGTGGGCGTCGACGTCAGCGATCGGGCCGATCCCGAAGCGGCGGCCCGGAGTTGGATGGCGGCGGACATGGCCGTCCCGATGGACCTGCCCCGGGGGCGGCTGTTCCGCTGCGCCCTGATCAAGCTGGGGGCGGAACGCTGGCTGTGGTACGGCACCAGCCACCACATCGTGATGGACGGCTTCGGATTCTCGCTCGTCGTGCAGCGCCTGGCCCAGATCTATACGAGCCTGGTGGCCGGCGAGCCGATCGCACCGTCACCCTTCGGAGCACTGGCGGATCTGGTGCAGGCCGACCTGGACTACCGGGCCTCGCCGGACTACGCCGCGGACCGCGACTACTGGGCGGCGCTGCTCGCCGATCGCCCGGCATCGGTGCCGGTGCCCGCGCGACCGGACCTCGCGCGCGGGGAGGATGGCCCGGGCGACGGGCATCCGCTCGCGGGTACCGCGCACAGGACCGAACTGCGCCCGCCGGCACGGCCGAAGGCACTACGGGAAGCGGCCCGGCGCGCCCGGGTGTCGAGGTCGCGATTCGTCGTCGCGCTGGCCGCCGTCTACCTGCACCGGCTGACCGGCGAGCGGGACGTGGTGATCGGTCTGGTCGTCACCGGCCGCGCGAACCGCCGGCTCCTCACGATTCCGGGAACGCTGGCCAACGTCGTGCCGCTGCGCCTGACGGTGCATCCGGGCATGCCGCTGGCCGAGTTGCTCACCCAGGTCGATCAGGCGGTGGAGCGGGCGGTGCCGCACCAGCGCTACCGCGGCGAGGACCTGGCCCGCGAGCTGGACCTGCCCGCCGCCGGCGACACCTGGTTCTCGCTGGCGGTCAACGTCATGTCGTTCGGGAGGCCGCTGACCTTCGGCGGACATCCCTGCACCATCCGCAACCTTGCCCGCGGAGCGACCGCCGACCTGTCGCTGGGGGCGGTGGAGCGGCGTGACGGCACCGGCATGCACCTGGAACTGCAGGGGGCACCCGGTCGGTACGGCGACGCCGACCTGGCCGACCACCAGCAGCGCCTGCTGAGCCTGCTCGACGCCATGGCCACCGCCGACCCGGACCGTCCCATCGGCACCTTCGACCTCCTCACCCCGGACGAACGCCGCGAACTGTCGGCCGGCCACGACGCCCCGGCGGTCGGGCTCCCGGCTGTCGCGATGGCGGAACTGTTCGAGACGCGCGTGCGCATCGCCCCGGACGCGGTGGCGCTGGTACAGGGCCGGGAGAACCTGAGCTATGCGGAACTCAACGCGCGGGCGAACCGGTTCGCGCACGCCCTGATCGCCCGCGGCGTCGGCCCCGAGGACATCGTCGCCCTCGTCCTGCCCCGCTCCGTCGAACTGGTCACCGCGATCCTGGGGGTGCTCAAGGCCGGCGCCGCCTACCTGCCCGTCGACCCGGCGCATCCGGCCGAGCGGATCCGGTACCTGCTCGACGACGCCCGCCCCGCCGTGTGCATCGACACCGCGGCGACGGTGGTCGCGATGAGCGAAGGGCGTGCCGCCACCGACCCCGGTGTGGCCGTCGACCCCCGCCACCCCGCGTACGTCATCTACACCTCCGGCTCCACCGGCACCCCCAAGGGCGTGATCGTCACCCACATCGGCATTCCCGGCCTGGCCGCGGCACCGGCCGAGCGGTGGGGCATCGATACCGAAAGCCGTGTCCTGCATGCGGCCTCACCCAGCTTCGACGCCTCCGTGTGGGACCTGTGCGCCGCCCTGACCGCAGGCGCCGCGCTGGTGCTCGCCCCGGCCGACGACCCACTGTCCGTGTTCACCGATCCCCACCTGAACGCGACACACGTACTGCTGCCCCCGTCCGTCCTCGCGGCACTGTCCCCGGACGCGGTGTCGGCAGGGAACATCGGCGTCGCCGGCGAGGACTGCCCGCCCCACCTGGTGGCCCGTTGGGCTCCCGGCCGGTGGATGATCAACGCCTACGGCCCGACCGAGACCACCGTCTGCGCCACCATCAGCGACCCGCTGACCCCCGACGCGGTCGGGACACCGCCGATCGGCCGGCCGATCACCGGTACCCGCGTCCACGTCCTCGACGCCGGTCTGCAACCCCTCCCGCCCGGCTGCGTCGGCGAACTGTACATCGCGGGTCAAGGCTTGAGCCGCGGCTACCTGAACCGGGCCGGCCCGACCGCCGAACGCTTCGTGGCGTGCCCGTTCGGCCCGCCGGGAGAGCGCATGTATCGCACCGGCGACCTCGCCCGATGGCGCGTCGACGGCAGCGGTCTGGAGTTCTGCGGCCGCGCCGATCGGCAGGTCAAGATCCGCGGCCACCGGATCGAACCCGGCGAGATCGAGACCGCGCTGACGGCGCACCCCGGCGTGGCCCGGGCCGTCGTCGTCGCCCGCGAGGACCACCCCGGGGACAAACGCCTCGCCGCCTACGCGGTGCCGGCGCCCGGCACCGTACTGCGGCCGGTCGACCTGCGCGAGCATCTCGAACAGCGGCTGCCCGACTACATGGTGCCGGCGGCGTTCGTGCTCCTGGACGCGGTGCCGTTGACCGTCAACGGGAAGCTGGACCAAGCCGCGCTGCCCGTGCCGGGGCCGGTCGGCGGTGCGGGTTCGAGTCGGGCCCCGCGCACCCCGCGCGAGCAGTTGCTGGCCGGGTTGTTCGCCGAGGTGCTCGGGCTGCCCGCGGTCGGTGCCGACGACGACTTCTTCGCCCTCGGTGGGCACTCCCTGCTCGCCACCCGCCTCGTCTCCCGCGTCCGCGCACTGCTGGGGGTCGAGGCGGAGCTACGCGATCTGTTCGAGAGCCCCACCGTGGCCGGTCTCGCCGCGTCCTTGCGCGACGCCGGGCAGGCGCGCCCCGCCGTGGTGCCGGTGCCGCGGCTCGGGGTGGTGCCGCTTTCGTACGCGCAACAACGATTGTGGTTTCTCGATCGCCTGGAGGGCCCGGGGCCCACCTACAACGTTCCGTTGGCGTTGCGTTTGTCGGGTGTGCTCGATCGGGGTGCGTTGGAGCGGGCTGTGGTGGATGTGGTGGTGCGGCACGAG